>NZ_BAAFZI010000028.1:0-32081 GCF_045862175.1 Lacticaseibacillus salsurae
AAGCTAAAGGCTTTGTTCAAAACAGAAAAACACCTAGACCACGATGGCGCATGGCATGGTGTCATCTCCACTCAAGGTGTAGCAAGCACTGGTTTGGCCAAATTGGCCAAGTCACTTAATCAGGTTGAATAAAACCTATCATTTGGAACTCAATTTACTGGAACCGAGAAAAACTTGACACATACCCGCTTGTTTGAACGCTTGTAACACCGATTGCAGTTGGTAGGTCAATAACGTTTCCGGTACCGCCACTACCAAGCGCCCCACTGGCCCTGGCGCATTTTGCACCAAATGATGCAACGCGGCTTCATCGGCTAATAGTTGCGAGATCAAGGGCATGGCTTGCTTGCCGGCGTCAGTCAACACCATTTGGCGGCCAACTTTTGCAAACAAGTGCACACCCAGTTCCGCTTCCACTTGGTGCACCTGAAATGTGACTGTCGATGGGGCATAATTCAACATCGCGGCAGCTTTTTGGAAGCTGCCCGCCGTGCAAATGGCTTGGATCGTGGTGAAATATTTCAGTTCCATAATCAATTCAACCTTTTTGAAGTGTCAGTGCAAATGTTTCGACTAGACTGAAGCATTCGTTGCCTTTAGACTAACAGATATTGCAGTTCAATGGGAGGACCGAATGGAAATTTCACCTTATACCCCAAATGTGCACACCACCGCCGAATTGATCGACTTGATCTTATTTTGTCAAAACACCGAAGCCCATCTCAACATTACCATGGCCGAACAACCTGACGTGTTGGCGATCCCAGCGTATTACCAAACAAGCGGTGGCCAATTTTGGGTGGCAAAAGCTGCGGGGCATGTCGCTGGATGCATCGCCTTGTTGCCTGTGGATAACACCACCGCCGTATTGAAAAAGTTCTTCACTTATCCCCAGTTTCGCGGCAAAAACGGCCATTTAGGCTGGCAACTTTACCAAACGCTGGTGCAAGAAGCGCAACGCCTTGGCTTCAAGCGACTGATTTTAGACACACCAGAAGCTGAACACCGCTCGCATCGCTTTTATGAGCGGCAAGGCTTTGTGCAAGTGCCTTTTGCCCAGCTTGGTGTGAATTACGCGTTTCCTGACCGCCACAGCCGTTTTTATCAACTGTCGCTAGCGTGATCGGCTGGTTTCAACTGGCCGGTGCGTGGTATGCTGAAAGCAACGAAACTGCAAGGAGCGCCGATATGTCTGTCAATAAGATCAGCACCATTTTTGCCACCACCTTAAAACATTCCGATTTGTCCGCCAAACAACAAGCAGTGCTGACGGCATGTTTGGAATTACTTTCTGAGCAAGGATTTGAAAATACCTCAACTGCAGATATCGCCAAGCGCGCCGGTGTGGCAGAAGGCACAGTGTACAAGCACTTCAAAACCAAACCAGCGATCCTCAACGCGATCTTGCAACCGCTGACGGATGCGGTGGTGCCCGGCTGCCGAATTCATCCAGCAGCTTGAACCAAAGCGTTTTGAGCACTTGGCAGACTTGTTGCGCTTTGCGGCAGCGGATCGCTTGCAATTTGCCTTGGACAATCGCGCGATCATTCGCATCGTGGCCCAACAGGCCTTCGTGCGCAAAGACTTGCTACCAAAAGTAACGCTCGCCATGAAAAAACAATTTGACCAAGGCTTTTTCCCAGCGTTGCATCGCTTCCAAGCCCGTGGCGACATGGTGACTTGGGACGACACGCGGATCTTGCGGTGTTTTGCTAGTGCTGTGTTCGGCTACGCGCTCCCGCTGGTGATGCTGCCTCAAGCGCCTGCTGATTTTGACATCGCCGGCGCCGCTGATGAAATCGTCGAAACGCTGATGAAAGTGTTCAAGCCCTAGGAGGCGCATATGGCAGACGAAAAACTTTGGCCTCAAACCGACCCGTTGCTGCAGCAATATTATGACGCAGAATGGGGCCGGCCGGTTCACGACGACCAAAAGTTGTTTGAATTATTGACGCTTGAAGGCATGCAAGCAGGATTATCGTGGCTAACTGTGTTGCGCAAACGCGCCGCCTTTGTTTCGGCGTTTCACCAGTTTGACATTGCCTCAGTCGCCAAAATGTCTGATGCAGACATCGACACCTTGATGCAAAACCCCGCGTTGATCCGCAGTCGTAACAAACTCCATAGCGTCATCACCAACGCCCAAGCGATCCAAGCTGTCCAAAACGAATTTGGCAGCTTTGAGGCGTATTTATGGAAATTTGTCGCTGGCAAGCCGATCATCAACCATCCGCGATCAAACGCCGACATTCCTGCGCAAACCCCATTGTCGCAAACTATCGCCAAAGACTTGAAAAAGCGCGGCTTCAAATTTGTTGGGCCAGTGATTACGTATAGTTTCTTACAAGCCGCCGGATTGGTGAATGACCGGTTTTAAGTCATGCAAAGTCGTCGATTCTTGGCGACTTTTTTGGTGCTTTTGAAAGTAATTAGCCGGCTAACTATCTCACAACAGCGTATTTCCTGCGGTAACAAAAAAACACCTGAAGAAGAGGTCCCTCAAGTGCTTGGGTGACGCCAGTTGGTCCGCTAGAAAGTAATTAGCCGGCTAACTATCTCGTCATCGTCGTGCTTTACTTGGCAACAAAAAAGCACTCGAGGAAGAGGTCCCTCAAGTGCTTTGGTGGCGCTGAATCGCGAGTTGGAAAGTAATTAGCCGGCTAACTATCTCATTAGCGTCGAACGTTTGTTAGTGTTGCAGTTTGCGGGTGATGATATCGCCAACGAATTGGAAGACGAAAACCATGATCAAGATCAAGATCGTGGCGACCCAAACGACATCGTTTTGGAAGCGTTGGTAACCCATCGCGATGGCCATGTTCCCTAAACCACCACCACCAACGGCACCAGCCATGGCAGTCAAGCCGACCACTGAGATCACCGTCAACACGGTGACGCGGACTAATTCGCCTAAGCCTTCACGCAAGTACACCCGAAAGACGATGCCCATCGGACTGATCCCCATGGCCTCGGCGGCTTCGATCACCCCAGGGTCGACGGTGACTAACGCATTTTGCACTTGGCGCGCGAAAAATGGTGCGGTACCGCCAATCAATGGCACCAACGCAGCAGTCGCGCCGATCCCAGTGCCGACAATGGCATGGGTCACTGGATACATGACCGCCAGCAAAATAATGAAGGGGATCGCCCGAAAAATGTTGACGATCTTATCCAAAATGAAATACGCCACGTGGTTTTGCAACAAGCCGTGGTCATCCCATAATACTAACAGCACCCCTAAGATCAAGCCGATGATCGCCGAGACGATCATGGTGACGATGGTCATGTACAAAGTTTGCCAAATGGCTTGCACAAACCCGCCATCGCCATTCCAAATCGGCACAACGTTTGGTAAGTAATGTTCGATGAAGTTCATTATTCTGCCTCCGCGGTAATGTGTTGCACTTGGACATCGTTGTCAGCCAAGTACTTGAAGGTCCGATCAATGTCACCTTGCGTCCCTGACAACACCACGATCAAGTTGCCAAAAGGCGTGCCTTGCAAGATCTGAATGTCCCCAAACAAAATGTTGGCGGTGACGTTGAATTCTTTGTACAACGTGGCCACTAACGGCTGATCGGTTGACGCGCCTAAATAAGTTAAGCGCACCAGTTGATCGGCGCCTTGCAAGTTGGCGACAGCTGGTTGTTTGCGGACTGATTCAATGGCCGCGTCCAGTTGCAACGTGGTGTCGATGAAGTCTTTGGTCAATTGTTCTTGCGGCTTGGCAAAGATCTCCAACAAGCTGCCACGTTCAATGATCCGCCCTTCATCCATTACGGCCACTTTGTTACAGATCTGCTTAACGGCTTCCATTTCATGGGTGATCAACACAATGGTCAAGCCTAACGTTTCATTGAGTTGTTTCAACAAGTCCAAAATGGAACTGGTGGTTTTAGGATCCAATGCCGATGTGGCTTCATCAGAGATCAGAATTTCTGGATCTGATGCCAACGCGCGGGCAATGCCGACACGCTGCTTTTGCCCGCCGGATAATTCGGTGGGATAAGCGGTAGCGCGATCTTGCAAACCAACTAAATTCAGCAATTCGGTGACTTTTTGGTTGATCTCAGCTTTGGATTTGATGCCTTTCAATGGGAAAGCCACATTTTCGGCGATGGTCAGCGAGTTCATCAAGTTGAAGTGCTGAAAGATCATGCCGATGCGCTTGCGTTCACCGCGCAATTGCTTGGCAGATAACTTCAACATATCTTCGCCTAACACATGCACACTGCCACTCGTTGGCCGTTGCAACAAGTTGATGGTGCGCACCAACGTGGATTTGCCGGCGCCAGAATAGCCTACCACCCCATAAATATCGCCGCGTTCAACGGTGAGATCCACGTGATCGACCGCGTGGACACTACGGTTTTTTTCCCGAAATTGCACATCCACGTCGCTTAACGTGATGACTGCTTCTTTTGCCATGCATTCTTCCTCGTTTCTTTTCGTCGCATTTTAACAAACGAAAGCGGCACAAAGTTGCGTGCCGCTAAGCGTTATCTAGTTTACCACACTCGCAAGCTGTTGCGACAGGTGTAAAATGTTGTCCCTAGCACTCAAGTTACTTCCAAGCAGGAACTGTGGTGCCTTTGTAAACTTTCTTCATTAACTTAGCCGTTTCTTTGGTTTGATAAGCTTTAACGATTTTTTGATACGTTTTGTTCTTCTTATCTTTGGCGGATTTGGCAGAAATGAAGTTGATGTAAGGGCTGGACTTGTCGGTGATTTTTTCAACGGCAATGGAGTCTTTAGTTTTGAGCTTGGCAGCGGCGGCAATATCGTTGTTGACGACCGCGGCAGCAACGTCATTCATGGAACGTGCGGTTTGCGCAGAATCCAAAGGCTTGATCTTCAAGTCCAACTTGTTTTCAGTGATATCAGCCGTGGATGGCGTCTTAACGCCGGCTTTGAGCTTGATGACTTTTTCTTGCGCCAGTAAGTTCAAGGCACGCGCTTCGTTTGACGCATCGTTTGGTACGGAAACCGTGTCGCCTTTTTTCAGATCATTTAATGACTTGATCTTAGTGGAATAAGCGCGGATCGGGCCGAGGTAGGTATCGCCAATAGAAACGATGTGGGTGCCATGCTTTTTGTTCCAATCATTCAAGAAGGTGTAGTTTTGGAAGGCATTCAAGTCCACGTCGCCATCTTGCAAGGCTTTGTTTGGCGTGTTGTAGTCGGTGAATTGAACCAACTTGATGTTGACGCCTTGTTTCTTCAAACGCTTTTGAATATTAGACCAGATCTCCACATCATTGCTCATGATGCCGACTTTAACAGTTTTGTTTGCAGTAGTTGAGCTGCTGGAGTTGCCACAAGCAGCCAAGGCTAAAACAGGTAAGGCCACAGCGACAGTGGCGATGATTTTCTTCCATAATTTCATAAGCGATAACCTTCTTTTTTGATTGAATTTAGATTACTTCCATGCAGGAACCGTGGAACCTTTGTAGAACTTCTTCATCAGCTTTTCAGTTTGGCTGGTTTGGTAAGCTTTAACGATCTTCTTGTAAGTGGCGTTTTGCTTGTCTTTCTTGGAAGCGGCAGCAATGATGTTGATAAATGGCGCGGAATTCTTGCCGATTTTTTCAACAGAAATCGCTTTGCTTGGCGTCAACTTCGCCGCTGCGGCGATATCGTTGTTGACGATGGCGGCATCGACATCATTCATCGAACGAGCGGTTTGGGCGGCGTCTAATTCCGTGATCTTCAAGTTCAGCTTGTTTTGCGTGATATCGCGCGTGGTGGGGTTGGTCACCCCAGACTTAAGCTTGATGATGCCTTTTTGTTCCAAGAGTTGTAACGCGCGACCTTCGTTGGCAGCGTCGTTAGGCACTGATACCGTGTCACCTTTTTTCAGTTGCGACAAGGATTTGATCTTGTTGGAGTATGCGCGCATTGGGCCAAGGTACGTGTTGCCGACTGCGGTGATGGTGTCTTTATGTTTTTTGTTCCAAGCTTGCATGAATTGGACGGTTTGGAAAGAGTTCAGTTGGATATCCCCGTCATCTAAGGCTTTGTTTGGGGTGTTATAGTCGGTAAATTCCACCAACTTGATGTTAACGTCTTGTTTTTTGAGGCGTTTTTGAATGTCTTGCCAAATTTCTTTGTCGTTGGTCATGATCCCGACTTTGACAGTTTTGTTGGCGCTGGAACTACTTGAGTTGCCACAAGCGGCTAAGGCAAAAACTGGTAAGGCAATGGCGATACTGGCGACGATTTTTTTCCACAATTTCATGAAGTTGATTCCCCCTATAAAGTAAACAGCTGATTTTTCACAACAAACAAAAAACCGCTCCTAACAAAAGTTAGAAGCGGTTGATCCCGCGGTACCATTCTAATTCGACAGCCATGCTGCCCTCACTAACGCGTCAAACAACGCGCGTGCGAGATAATGGTCGCCACCCATTGCAGCCTGAGGTCTCCCTTCGGTGCACCGATCCGTGAGCCATTCTCAAGCATGCTCGCTACCCCGCTCTCAGCAACCCGGGTTTTCTGTACAGCCTCACATGCTATCTCTCTCACATCGTTCGTTTGTTGCTTTGAATTGACTATGATACTACACAGTAAATGAGTAGATGTCAACCACTTCATGAGAAAAAAATGAGTTTTGATCGTTCCCCACGAAAAAACGCCTGGCCCAAGCCAGACGTTAACGATGTTATTCGAACCCTTCGCCATCGCCAGAAAACATGTAGCTTTGGTGATGGAACCGCATCGACAGCACCATTCCCACACATAACATATCCGCCAGCAAAAATGATCCCCCTTGTGAAATAAATGGCAACGGGATCCCAGTTAATGGCAACAGCCCGATGTTCATGCCGATATTTTCAAACACGTGAAACAAAATCATCATGATCACGCCGGTACAAATATACGCATAAAATTCGTTTTTCGTGTCAAAGGTCACGCGGATCATTTGATAGATCAACAGCATGTACAACAAGATCACCACCGCACAGCCGATAAAGCCGAATGCTTCACCGATCGTGGAAAAAATCATATCAGATTCGCGCACTGGTACCGTGACTTTCAAGTTGTTGAAGCCTTTACCAGTCAATTGACCAGAACCGATAGCTTTCATCGACTGCCACAACTGATACGAATCCCCTGATGTGGCGCCACTGGGGTTCATCCAAGAATCGATCCGAGAGAACTGATACGCTTGAAAACCCAAGCGTTCCAAGATGTGGCGACCCCAAGTTTGAGTGACCATCACGATGGCCCCGCCACCGATCACCGCTGCGCCACCAGCGATCGGGGCAATGATTTTCCAAGTGGTACCAGAAACCAGCACCACCCCAGCAAAAATCGCCAAGAACACCAGCATGGTCCCAAAGTCATGTTGCAACAGCATCAAGATCAACACCGGCAATGTCCACAAAAACATGGTGCCGATCAAATGCCAGTCATTGGCCGTGGTATGCGAATATTGGGTGTTGTGTTGCGTCACCACGCGCCCAAGCATCAAAATATAAGCTGGCTTCATCACTTCAGAAGGCTGAAAGGTGATCGGCCCGAGACTGAACCAACTTTTGGCCCCAGTCGATGCCGCCACGCTGCGCGAATACAAAAACAGTACCGCGATCAGCAAGAAGATCCCTAAGCCATAAAGAATCGGGGCGATGCGCCATAATTGCTCTGAATCAAATTGCATCACAAAAAAGATCCCGACGCCGCCGATCACATACCACACCGCTTGCATGATCATCGCATGTGTTGGCGACGAGCTGGCTGACGCATCATGGACGACAGCCATATAGATCGCCGCCATCCCGATCAACGCCAGTAACATCACAGATAAAATGATCCCATAATCGATGCGGTTTTCGTTTCGATTTTCCGTCACTTCTTGTGCCACAAGTTCAACTCCTTAATCAGGTTGCTTCATTACTCTTATTACAACAAAAACCACGCCAAAAAGCTATCCTGGCGTGGCAATCGTAAACTTGTCTTAACTGTGATGGAGGTGATATTCGCTGATCAAGAAATTGACCGCATCGTCCATAGACTTAAAGTGGTTGGCCCGACTTTCACCGGCCAAATAAGCGTTGAAGCGGGCGTCGACAGTTTCGACATAGCCGATTTCATTTTTGTTGACGGTCAAGACGGATACAGTATGCCCATTACGGGTGACGTCTGCTTGGACGACTTGAATCTTTTGTTCCTTAGCCATTATTTCCTCCGTGGTAATATTTCCAATTCATGGTTTCATCAATATTTTTATCTGGGTCTGGGTTGCGGCGCAAGGTGAAATAATCCGGCACCGGATCGACGCCACCTTTGGCAAACGGATTGCACCGCAAGATCCGGGCGATCCCCATCAAGCTACCTTTCAGCGCCCCGTGCTTGACCAAAGCCTGATAGGTGTAAGTCGAACACGTCGGATAATAGCGGCAACTAGGTGGCAATAAAGGTGAGATCGCCGCTTTATAAAAACTCACCAACGCCATTAAAATGTATTTCATTATTTCAAGAAGTCCGTGATGTGCAACCAAGTGCTTGGCAAAAATACCGCCCAAGGGTCACCGCCACCAAGGCCAAAGCCAACCATGGCGCCAATGATCAAGGCGATAATGGCAAATAAAACGCCCCAAGCAATTTTCTTCAGAATTCGATTGGCATAATGTGGACTCATTGGCGATCCTCCTTTAGGCGTGATTTTCTTCGTCGTGATTCTGGCACCAACGGACTCGGCCTAACTTGGACTCACTTGGACCGCTTTGCGGCCCGGCGATCGTCCGGCGTTACGCCAGTCGCTAAGTGCGCGGGAAAAATCACTGGTTTATTCGTCGTGATTCTGGCACCAACGGACTCGTCTCTAGCTAAGACTTGCTGGTGTCGCTTTGCGACCCTGCGCGCGCCTTACGCTAGAGCCAGTCCTAAGTGCGGTGCCAAAATCACTGGTTGTCGTCGTGATTTTGCTTGCAACGCGACTCGGCCTAACTTGGACTCACTTGAACCGCTTTGCGGCCCGGCAATCGTCCGGCGTTACGCCAGTCGCTAAGTGCGCAAGCAAAATCACTGGTTTAATATTGTTTATGATGGGCGATGTTGTCCAACAAGACACCTGTCCCTAAGGCAACCGCATCTAAAGGATCATCGGCTAACAAAACGGGTACTTTGAGTTCTTGGGCAAATAACTTGGAAATGCCTTTAAGCAAAGCGCCGCCGCCAGTCAGCATCACGCCGCGGTCGATGATATCGGCAGACAATTCTGGTGGGGTTTGTTCCAACACGTCTTTAGCCGCAGCCACGATCTGCATCATGGTATCATGCAGGGCTTCAGAAACTTCAGCAGAAGTGACGATCACTTCGCGTGGCAAACCCGTGGCAATATCGCGGCCACGTACTTCGATGGTTTCTTCTGGGTCAGCTTCATACACGGCACCGATTTGGATCTTGATTTGTTCGGCGGTGTGTTCACCGATCAACAGCTTGTGTTTGTTTTTCACATAAGCGGCAATAGCGGCGTCCATTTTGTCCCCAGCTAAACGCAAGGAACGGCTGGTGACGATCTCGCCCATTGATAACACGGCGACGTCAGACGTGCCACCGCCCATATCGATGACCATGTTGCCTTGTGGTTGGAAAATGTCCAGTCCAGCACCAACGGCTGCAACTTTTGGTTCAAATTCCAAGTACACGCGATGGCCACCGGACTTTTCAGCGGCTTGAATGATCGCTTTTTGTTCGATCGAGGTGACATTGGTCGGCGCGCAGATCAAAATGTTTGGCTTGGACATGAAGCCTTTGACATTCAACTTGTTGATGAAATATTCCAACATCGCTTCAGTAATATCAAAATCGGCGATCACCCCATCTTTTAAGGGGCGAATGGATTTGATGTTACCCGGGGTGCGACCGACCATTTTATAAGCTTCGGTCCCAACTGCTAAAACCTTGCCAGATTTGGTGTCGATCGCCACGACAGATGGTTCGTTCAACACGATCCCTTTGCCTTTTACATTGATGAGAACGTTAGCCGTCCCCAAATCGATGCCGATGTCTTTTGCCATTTTTACTCTCCTTGATCCACTTTTAAGCCCACGCAGGCCATTATCTTCAACCTATCGATTTTACCATAGCCCAAGGCTTGCCTCAACTAAGATTTCGCGCCTTGACCTACTTCAACAAGTAAGGCAAGTTAGCCGACGCTGATAACACTGACAAGAAAAATTGTGACACGTTATAACCGATGGCAATGGCGATGAACAACAACAATAAACGACTGGCGCCGACATGATTAGGCCGCAAAAACTTGTCAAAGCGTAATGCCGACAACAGCCTAAAGCTGATGGCGATAAACAACACATGCGAAATAATGGTCAAAAATCCGGATAATCCCATTGATTGATACATTAGCGTCCTCCGTTTTCTGAAACTAGTATAGCAAAACAGCCGCGACTTTGCGCGACTGCGGTAAGAATCTTAACGAAATGACTCACTGTTTGAAAACCATTCAATGCTTTGGTTGGCAGTGATCGGCAACTTCAAGCGTCGATTAGCAATTCACGCATGTTCATGGTGAGCCAATAGCTGATCGCTGCCCCAAGCAAACCAACTGCGCACGCGACGGATCGCAGGACCTGCGCACAAACTGCTTTGGATCAACAAGATCGGCAGAAACTGGATCATGTACCGGGAACGCCCACCTTCAAACATGAGCAAAAAGACAAATCCGCCGACTAACGCGACGCGAAACATTTGCGTGTCTTTTCGCCTTGGCCCGACTGCCATGATCGCAATGAAGCCTAACAAAGTGACCCACCAAACCTGCGCTGCAAAGCGATAATCTTCCACATTTCGACCATACAAGAAAATGAAATTTTTCAACAGTTCGGAGAAATTGCGCTCCTTGGGCTTTTGGTTTTCCATCCAAAAGTGACCTTCTTTGAGCCAATCAAAGGTCCCATTGGCAGTATTGTTGCCTTGTTTGTACATCAAAAACTTGAAGTACCCCCAAGCGCCACGCTGTTTGAGCTTTTTGGTCAACATTTTGATGGAATAATCGGTTTTTTGCTGTTTGGTCGGCAACCACGACATCGCGGTAGCTTGTTGCCACATGTAACCCCCTTGGGCATACACTCCCATTGCCATGAAATGAATGGCGGGAATGTTGCGGCTGGCATCCACTTGGATCCAAGTTTGGGCGGCAACTTTACTTTTGACGGTTTTGTACGTTCCCGCCGCCCCGCCGATAAACAAGCCGCTGATCACCAAGATCGACACGATGCCGCGCTTGGTGACTTGATGTTTGGTGACCAACCACCACAAACATTCCACGATGATCATGGCGATCAAGGGAATAAATGAACTGGGCTTATTGAAGTAGATCACCACTGTATCAATGCCTAAAAGCAGCCCACATAAGCCTTTGAGCCAAAGATGCGAGGTTTTTTGAATGACGATGTAGCCTAGAAATAACAGCGACACTTCTGGCAACACCCAAGTATCTGAATACGGGATCAAGATCCAGGGAAACAACCCTAACCAAGCAGCTTGTAAATAGATCGAAGCCCCTAAGGCCTTTTTATTGAACAGATAAACCACCAACATGTTCAACAATGCGGACAAATCAGTCAAGATCATCGTCACATAATCAAAGAACTCCCAACTGCTCCAGCCGGTTTTCACCGATAGCCAATGCATCACTAACATGATCGGCAAATTGTTTTGATTTAAGCTGAAATACCCGCGCGTGTCTGGCTCTGCCGCCATTTTGGCGCTGGTGGCCGCCCAGTGCAACATGCCCGCATCAAAGCCAGTCACCGGATGCACAAAGGCGATAAAAATGATCTGCCCGATCACCACCACCCCAAACAAAATACTTGCAGTGCGCACTTGATGGGCCACAAAAACCAAATGAAACCCCGCTGAAACTTTGGGAAAGGCATAACAAGCAATGGCAATGGCGATCACTGCCATCAACCAACCACTGGTCAACATGGTCGTGCTTTGCCCATAGGTCCAGTTATCGCCGATCGCCAAATCGCTGTGCACCCAAACACAATACAAGGTCAAGCCAAATAACGCGGCCCAAATGCCAGTGATCACATGGTTGCTGAAATTAAACAGTTTACGCAAAGGCTACCTCCAGCGCTTTAAGTCGGTTAACGGCGATTAGGGATATCGATTCGAACAAATCAGAAGCTGGCCACATTTAGACGCATGTCAATTCAACCAGCCAAACGCTAAACTTAAGCTTTGGCTTTTTTGGTCAAAGGGATCGCGCCCCAAGTGAACAACTTTTGCAGGCGTGAAAGTGCCAGTTCAAAGCCTAAACTGGCTTGAATCAACAACACTGGCAAAAATTGGATCAAATAACGTGAGCGTCCGCCTTCAAACAGCAATAAGAAGATGAACCCCCCGACCATGGCCATGCGAAACATTACTTCTTGGTTGGTTTGCACCCCAATAGACGCAATGGCGATCAGCGAAAGCAAGGTGACCCACCACACTTGAGCCAAAAATCGAAAGTCTTGCACATGGCGTCCGTATAAAAACACAAAGTTTTCTAACAGCTCGGTGAAATTCGTTTCTTTCGGCTTTTGATCGACTTGAAAGAAGCCACCTTCTTTCAGCCAGCCGAAACTCCCGTCAGCAGAATTGTTGCCTTGCTTATACATCAAAAACCGGATGTAGCCGATCGGACCGAGTTGCTTCAAACGTTTGGTCAACATTTTGATCGAATAGTCGGTTTTTTCTTGTTTGGTCGGCAATACCGCCATCATCAACGCTTGTTTGGCACTATAGCCGCCTTCGCCATAAACCCCCATTGCCGCAAAATGGATCGCCGGAATATTACGTTTGGGGTCGACTTTGATCCAGGTTTGTTGCTTGACGGTGTGTTCAACGGCTAAATAGGTGCTCCCGGCACCAGCCACAAAGCAAGTGCACGCGACCGCCACCATCACCACCCCGCGTTTGGTAAAATGCCGCGAGGCGATCAACCACCATAAAACCGTCGTCAAGATCATCGCGATCAAGGGAATAAACGCGCTGGGTTTGACCAAGTAGATCAAAACCGTGTCGACGCCGAGCAAGCCATACGTGATGGCCTGCTGCCACCAAACTAGATTTTGATGCAATACGGCATAACCGACAAAAAGGAGTGACACCAATGGCAACACCCAACCATCCGTATAGGGCATGATGATCCAAGGAAATACTGCTAACCACCCATCATGAAGATAGATGGCAGCGCCTAAAGCTGATTTGCGCAATAATGCCACTGCCAAGATATTCAGCAATGCCGATAGATCAACCAGCCCTAACGTGACAAAATCAAAAAATTCCCACGACGTTGCGCCACTTAGTTGCGTCAGCCAATGCATGAATAAGGTGATCGGTAAATTATTTTGATTCAAGCTATAATAGCCCATCACATTCACATCATGGGTGTGTTTGGCACTGGTGGCCGCCAGATGTAGCATCCCCGCATCAAAGCCCGCTGCTGGGTGCACATGCGCGACAAAAATGATCTGAAAGATCACGATCAGGCCAAACAACACTGAAGCCGTTAACACGCGATGCTTGATAAAAATACGCCACATCACATGGGCAAACGGCGCAAAAGCCCATAGTGAAATCGCCAATACCACAATGGCAATAATAAAACCAGTTGACACCATGGTTGTGCTTTGGCCATATTTCCAATTATCGCCAATGGCCAAATTACTGATGGTCCAAGCACAATACAGCGTCAAGCCAAACAAAGCCGCCCAAATGCCATTGATCACATGCTTGCTGAAATTAAAAAGTTTACGCAATGGCTACCTCCCAGAAACTAATCAGGTGATGGGGTGTCACGGATATCGATACAATAAGCCCGCGTCGGCGAATCCGACACTTCGATGCGCACCAAGCGCGCCCCTTCTGTACGCAACACCGTATCGATCTCATCAAATAAGTAACTGGCGACATTCTCAACGCTAGGGTTGATGGTTTCAAACTCTGGCAAGTCATTTAAAAATTTGCCAGACAAGTTATCCAATACCCCATGCAAGGCTTTTTCCAAGTTGTTGAACGCCACCATGTCTTGGGTGGTGCGCAATTCCGACACGATCTCCCAAGTATGGTTGTGGGCTTGGCCGATACCGCCTTCCCAGCGCATGGCGTGACTGGCATTCAAATAAGATTTTAACTTGTACGAATAGACTCTACTCATGATGTTCCTCTTTTTTCTCGCGCAACGCTTTAAGGTCTTGTTGCAACACGTGTTTGACCGCGCCAGTTTCTTGATCAAATGGCCGCAATTGCCAACTGGCTTTGGTGGTCATACCATTGATCACCCCGATCAAGCGAATGACACTACAGATCAAATTATACGCCGGCAAGGTGAACGCCACCCAGCCCAAACGTTGATAAAATTGCAGTTCTTGGGCATGCGGCTTTAAAATGACCCGCACTGACAAGAAGTTGATCCAAGACACGAACACATACAACAAATAGATCGCCACATAACTCAACAACATCACGCCTAGCGGATAGCCGAATTTTACCAACACGATGCTGGCAATCGTCCAGATCAACCGCGGAAATAAAAAGGTGTGATCAATGATCATCCGCCGCACCAAAAAGTTCTTCAAGAACAGATTCAACCCGGCAGTCATTTTCATATAATGTTGCGCCACTTCAAGTTCGCCACGCTGCCAGCGTTGACGCTGGGTGTATAACTCGCCTAACCCAGCGATCGGCTCGATGTAAAAAATCGCATCAGTACAGATCACGACTTTTTTGCCTAAGCGCGTGCGGATCTGAAAGGTCATGTCGGTATCTTCGCCGATAGTATCCGTGTTGTACAAATACGTTTCCATCAAGACTTCGCGCCGAAACGCTGAAAATGCCCCAGACATCGTGAACAATTGATCTTTGTTGGATTCAATGGTCCGCCCAGATAAAAAAGCTTGGGCATATTCATAGTATTCATTTTTGGCGATCAAGCGATGCCAGCGCGATTTGATCCCGACGACTAAGTCCTTGCGCGGCAAGATCGCCCCAGTCATCGCGGCGATACTTTGATCATTTTCAAAGCGCAAGATCATGTTTTGAATGGCGTCAGGCGCTAAGGTCCCGTCGGAGTCGATATTGATCACATAGGTGCCGATGCTTTCGTAGATCGCCGTGTTTAGCGCTGAGGCTTTGCCTTTGTCGGTGTTGACATAGCGCAAAAACAGATCGGGAAAGGTATTTTGCGCTTTGGCAAAAGCGCCAAATGAGTCATCGGTACTGTGATTGTTCGCTAAAATGATCTGCATCGCCGCTTTAGGGTAAGTTTGTTGCGCCAAGCTGGCAATACAGGCAAATAAGGTATCTTCTGAGTTGAACACCGGCACAATGATCGACACCATCGGCCATTTTTGAGGGGCGATCAGTTTAGGGGCATGGGCGTGTTGCCACAACAATTGGATCGCCGACCAAATCGCGGGAATGATTTCCACCACGATCGGGATCAGCGTCCAAGTGATCCAAAATCCCATTTGAAAAATGGTTAAGTTCAGCCAATATCCAAACAATTACGACTCCTTTTTTTCCAAACGCCGGTCGACTAAATCGCGGTAGATCCCACGCGCCAACTGCGAATACGTGAACACGTTGTAATACAGCGCGATCACCAATACATAAAACACCAAACGGCCAATGATCGCATGGGCGATGTAATACGTGCTACCACCACCAAAATGGACGATCGCGATCACAGTCAACAAACGAATGATATTGGCCAAATAAATGTACACCATCCCAAAAATGCCGTAAAACACTTTTTCTTTGCGGGCATAAGTCGGAAAGAAACTGATCAACGCGATCAACGCCATGGATTCGATGATCCCAGAACATTCAAAGTCGATACTCATTTGCACGACATTGGTCGGATTTTTGATATACACCATGCCAGTGCGCATCGTGATCTGTACCCACCCTAAGATATCGCCGGCGATCAAGTTGACCCCATGGATCACGGCATGGGTAAATAACCACACCCAATAAGGATCCGCCAAACTCATTAATACGAGAAAAAACCCGGCACTGCCTACGATAAAGTAAAACGCAGACAACCGAGCTCTTTTCAAAACTGATAGCACATAGAGCCAAAGTGCCGTGCCGATCAGAAGATAAATACTCATAATTTTCCTTTATTTACCAGAAACTCGTGCGGTTTGTGGCTTCAACAAGCCCATTTTGCGCGCTTTCCAATAACCAAATCCTGCCAGTAACACGCCGACGCCTGCCAACACCACTGGTCCCGTTGAACCACCAGCTGCCGTAATGGTCGTGGGTCCCACGGCATCATTGTGCAATGTGATGGTTTGACTCGCCGTTGAACTCAAGCCCAGATCAGACAACTTGAAGCTAAATTCCAACAACCCTTGCGTTTGCCCATCAACCGTAGCTTGAACCATCGCGCCAGTCCCAACATCGGGATACTGGGTGCTGGAATCCCACTGCCCACCGGAAACTTTAAAGGTCACTGGTTTGCTTGAAGTCGACCCATTCCCGCCGTTTTGCATGGTAATGAAAAAGCTTTGCCCACCAGCAGTGAAGTGATAGTTGTTTTGAGGAACATAATATTGGCTCGCCATGACGTAAACATACACGTTATCCCCATCTACCACCATGGCCATTTTATCGCCATTGGCTTCAGCAGTTTTGGTGATGTTGTCCCAATCAGCGAACTTGCCATCGATGACGATACCTAAATTATCGTTGGCTGTATTGTTGTTGCCTTTAGCTGGCGTATCGCCTTTGCCTGCGATCACCCCGGCACCATCCAAATCGGAACTTGAGGAACTGCTAGATGAAGACGTTGAAGAACTGGCGTTGCTTGGTGCCCCAGTGACGCTACCAGAGCCTGTCAAGGCGCCGCCGCTACCAACCACCGTGGAAATGGTTTGTGAGCCTAAACCAGTGCCTTGAAAATTCAAGCTGACCAAGTCGCCATCTTTTAAGTTCTTCACGCCAGCGGCACTAGGCGTGATGGTAAATTCACTGCGGGTATAGCCACTGTGATAATTGCCATCAGCAGGGACAGCTGTGGTGAACACCGAGCCATAATGGGCCATGCGAGAGTTCGCATACACAGTATCAGAACCTGATGTCGAACGATTTTGACTGCCCAGTTGGAAGGCGACATTGGTGCCGCCGATCGATCCAGTCCAACCAGCGTATGGCAAATAATTACCATTGGCACTGTGGGCTTCGACGTACACATCGATTTCACTGGTGGTGGCGATCATTTTAATGACAGACGTATGGTCAAAAGCGGGATCGTAGTTGACATTGGCGCTAGGCAAACTGGCCCAGTCGGCAAACTGACCATCTAATTTGATGCCAGTGGTTGAAGCAGTTGAATTGTTGAAGTTGATGGCGTGTGTGGTATGCGTGGATGTCGCCGTTGCCAACCCCAAGCCTAACGCTAAGGCGACAAAAACCGTCCGAAATTTCATGTATGTTCCCCCGGAAATACTCCCAAAACAAAAGATGATTCGTTACATCTAAGCATAGCTTGAAACTAATAGAAATACAAGAATTTTCTTACGATAAAATGAATAATAATGACGTGGCGACAATTCTTGCAGATATGTAATGGGCTATACCAACGCCAGCACCACGATTCGTGAACAAAACGCTGATTTTGACCATTCATTTTATGCAGTGAAATTTGTAATTTTGTGAGCATCACTGATGCTAAGCACCTGATGACGCTGCCATTTGTGATTTCGCTAGGACAAAGATTTGCAACGGATCGCAATGCCCTTGCTGCGCAAAGAATTGGATACAAAAACACCGCTGTTTCGCGATTCGCAAAAGAATCGTGAAACAGCGGCGCTTTGATCGTTATTTGCCAGTCTTCACGTGGATCCGGTTGACGGCGCGTTGCAAGGCCACTTGAGCCCGTTGCAATTCGTCAGTATCAGCTTTGGATTTCGCGTCATCGATGCGACGTTGTGCCCGAGCACGAGCGGCTTCAGCACGGGTCAAATCGATATCACGTTCACGTTCAGCCGAATCAGCGACGATGGAAGCGACGTTACCGCTCATTTCCATAAAGCCGCCGTTGACGGCGATGGCATCTTCGTGACCTGGGTTATCGGTCCGCTTGACGCGGATCTCCCCGATCACTAAAGGCGCAACGATCGGTTCGTGATTGGCCATGATCCCCAAGTCGCCGGCGATGGTTTTCACCACCACCATGTCAGCATGGTGATCATAAACTAAACCGTTTGGGGTGACAATGTTCACCGTTAACACATTCGAAAGTTCAGCCATAATGCCTTACCTCCTAGTTTGCTGCGGCTTGCAAGTCATTTGATGCATTGGCGTCAGGATCAAAGCCCATTTGCTTGGCTTTTTCAACGACATCTTCGATACCGCCGACCAAACGGAAGGCTTCTTCTGGATAATCGTCATATTTACCATCAAGAATGTCTTTGAACCCACGCACCGTGTCTTCAACCTTCACGTACTTACCAGGTAAGCCAGTGAAGCGTTCGGCAACGGAGAAGGATTGTGACAAGAAGTTCTGGATCCGACGCGCACGCGCAACGGTGATCTTTTCGTCATCAGACAATTCATCCATCCCTAAGATGGAAATGATGTCTTGCAATTCTTTATAACGTTGCAGAACTTGTTGGACTTTCATGGCCACATCATAGTGTTCTTGGCCGACAATTTCTGGGGTCAAGGCACTTGAAGTGGATTCCAATGGGTCAACGGCTGGGTAGATCCCTTGTTGCGTCAAGCGACGTTCCAAGTTAGTCGTGGCATCCAAATGGGCGAAAGTCGTGGCAGGCGCCGGGTCAGTATAGTCATCGGCAGGCACGTAAACGGCCTGGATCGAAGTGACTGAACCCTTCTTAGTGGAAGTGATCCGTTCTTGTAATTGACCCATTTCAGTGGCCAGCGTTGGCTGATAACCAACGGCTGACGGAATACGGCCAAGTAAGGCGGAAACTTCAGAACCAGCTTGCGTGAAGCGGAAAATGTTGTCGATAAAGAGCAACACATCTTGACCTTCGACATCACGGAAGTATTCCGCGATGGTCAAACCAGTCAACGCCACACGCATCCGGGCGCCAGGCGGCTCGTTCATTTGACCGAACACCATGGCTGTGTTTTTCAACACGCCTGAACCTTGCATTTCAAAATACAAGTCGTTCCCTTCACGGGTCCGTTCGCCGACACCAGTAAACACTGAAATGCCGCCGTGTTCTTCAGCGATGTTGTGGATCAATTCCTGGATCAAAACGGTTTTGCCGACACCGGCACCACCGAACAACCCAACTTTCCCCCCACGAAGGTAAGGTTCAAGCAAGTCGATGACTTTGATCCCGGTTTCAAGGATCTCACTGGTGGTACTGAGGTCTTCGAATGCAGGAGCTTCTTTGTGGATAGCGTCGCGGCGGTGATCAGCCGGAAACTTAGGTCCGTTATCGATCGTCTCGCCTAAAACGTTGAACACCCGGCCGAGGGTATCTTTACCAACAGGCACGGAGATCGAAGCACCAGTATCGGTAACTTCCATCCCACGTTGTAGCCCATCAGTAGAGTCCATCGCAACCGTCCGCAACACGCCGTCGCCAAGTAACAAAGTGACTTCAAGCGTTAAAGTCTTGTCGTCGCCTTTGGCTACAGTCAGCGCGTTGTTGATGGCTGGGGTATCACCGTTAATAGGGAATTCGACGTCGACAACAGGGCCGATCACTTGCACGATTTTACCAGTATTATTACTCAATCAAATCGTCCTCCCTGTTGTAGATTCAAGCATTACTGCTTGGTGATTGTACATTTTATTCAAGCGCATTCGCCCCACCAACGATTTCGGTGATCTCAGTGGTGATAGCCGCTTGTCGTGCCCGGTTATAGGTCACAGACAAACGCGAGATCAAATCATTGGCATTATCAGTGGCTGACTTCATGGCTGTCGTTGACGCCGCATGTTCAGCGGTTTTGGCATCCATGATCGACCCAAAGATCAAGCTTTCTGCATATTGTGGCAAAATGGCTTCTAACACTGCATCAAGATCTGGTTCAGTGAGATAGTCGATATTTTTGTCAGCGACTTCTGATACATCCAAATCGGTGATCGGAAGCATTTTTTCAGCTCGGAAAGCCGCAGTCAAAGAGTTGACATGGTGGTTATAGCAAACATACAGTTCGTCAAACACACCAGAATCAAACATCGTGACTGCAGTTTTCACGATTTCGCGGACTTCGTTGAAAGTCGGAATGTCAGAAACACCCCGATATTCATACGCCAGATCCACGCCACGTGCTTTAAAGAAATCAGCGCCAGTGCCACCAACTGCCAAAATGCAATATTCGTCAGGCGACTTGTGATCGTCTTGGATCATTTGCATCATGGCTTTTAAAATGGTGGAATTGTAGCCGCCAACTAACCCGCGATCAGAAGTGATCACCAGATAACCGGTTTTCTTCACTTCACGTTGTTGCAACAAGCTGGCCACTTGCATGACTTGTTTAGGGTCTTGCTTGCCTGCTCGTTGCACCGCTTCTAGCTGCAGCAATTGCGCGGCAGCTAAATGCGTCACGATCTCACGCACTTTATTGGCATAAAGTTGGTAGTTGTTGGCCCGCTTTTCGATTTGAGAAAGCTTGGCACCAGAAACCATTTGCATGGCTTGGGTGATCTGCCCAGTTTTTCGCGTCGAAGCGATTTGACGTTTGATGTCCATTAATGATTCAGCCATGCTGCACCTCCTTATTTCGCGTCGGTGCTAGCAGCGAACCCATTGGCATACGCCTTGATCGCGGCATCAAAGGAGTCGCCTTCAGGCAGTTTGCCAGTGTTTTTAATGGTATCGAGATCTTGCTTGTCGTTGGAGTCTAAGTAATCGGCTAAGCCGGCTTCAAAGCGGGCAATGTCGTCGATCGCCACAGCATCCAAATACCCATGGGTCAAGGCATAAAGACTGGCCACTTGGTATTGAACAGGCATTGGCTTGTGAACTGGTTGCTTTAAGACTTCAACGGTCCGGCGCCCACGGTTCAACTTGGCTTGCGTTGCCGCATCCAAATCAGAACCAAATTGGGTGAAGGCTTCCAATTCACGGAAAGAAGCCAAGTCCAAACGTAACGTCCCGGCAACTTTCTTCATCGCCTTGATCTGCGCATCACCACCAACACGAGAAACAGATGACCCAGCATCGATGGCAGGACGGGTGCCTGAGTAGAACAGATCAGATTGCAAGAAGATCTGCCCATCGGTGATGGAGATCACGTTGGTTGGAATGTAAGCAGAAATATCCCCAGCTTGGGTTTCAATGATCGGCAAAGCCGTCATGGAACCGCCGCCTAATTCATCAGACAATTTCGCTGCGCGTTCCAACAAACGAGAATGCGTATAGAAAATGTCCCCAGGATAGGCTTCACGACCTGGTGCGCGCCGCAGCAACAGAGATAATTCACGATAAGCCATGGCTTGCTTGGTGAGATCATCATAAATGATCAACACATGCTTGCCGTTGTACATGAATTCTTCACCCATAGCTGCGCCGGCATAAGGCGCGATATAAAGCATTGGTGCTGGTTCAGAAGGACCAGCAGTCAATACGATGGTATAATCCATGGCCCCATATTTCTTCAACGTTTCCACTTGGGCACGAACCGTGGAGTCCTTTTGCCCAATGGCGACATAGACACAGATCATGTCTTGGTCTTTTTGGTTGATGATGGTGTCAATGGCGATCGATGTTTTACCAGTCTTACGATCACCGATGATCAATTCACGCTGACCACGGCCGATCGGGACCAAGGCATCGATGGCTTTTAAGCCAGTTTGCAGTGGTTCAGTGACAGATTGACGTTGCATAACGCCTGGGGCTTTGACTTCGATCGGGCGAGTGTTGCTCGTCTTGATCGGGCCATTGCCGTCAACTGGTTGACCCAAAGAGTTTACGACGCGACCGATCATCGCTTCGCCAACTGGGACTTCCATGATACGGCCAGTACGCTTAACTTGGTCGCCTTCGTGAATGTCGTCAAAATTCCCGAGAATAATGATACCTACATCATTACTTTCAAGGTTTTGGGCCATCCCGTATGAGCCATTGCTAAATTGCAGTAATTCACTGGCCATCGCGTTTTCAAGGCCGGTCGCACGGGCGATCCCATCACCAACGTAAGTGACAGTGCCGACTTCTTCAACATCGAGGTCATCTTGATAGTTTTCAAGTTGTTTTTTGATCAGAGAACTGATTTCCTCAGTCTTGATGCTCATCCGGTTCACCTCTTTTTCAAGTTACTTCGCGAGCAATTGTGCCCGCAGTTTCCCTAACCGAGTTGCCACAGATCCGTCGATGACAGCATCACGGACCCGCACTTTCACGCCACCCATCAATGCAGGATCGACCTTGGTGGTCATTTGCACAGATTTGCCGTGAAATTTATTGGCAATTGCTTGGCTCAACGCTTGTTGCTGATCAGAAGTCAGCGTCACTGCCGTGGTGACAGTGGCGTCTAATTGTCCGATCGCATCAGCGAAGCGCTGATCAAAATCATCGAAGATAAACGGCAAAGCCGCAATGCGCCCATAATCGAATGTCAGTTGCAGTAAGTTGGCGACCAAACTGGACGCTTCTGACTTCAACGTATCGATCAAAGTTTGCTTATCTTCGAGCTTGACCGTCACAGCTGTCAATGTACTCAACAAGCTAGGATTTTGCGCCAACACTTGACGCAACGAAACGAGCTCTTCGGACACTGCTTGAAGTTGATCAGTTTCTTGAGCTGCTTCAAACAATGCGCGAGCGTAACGCGGAGCTACAGTGGCATTAGTGATTGCCATTGACATCACCTAACCCTTTGATGTAGCCATCGATCAAGGCTTGTTGATCGTCTGCGTTCAATTCCTTGCCGATGATCTTCGTGGCGATCGCCAACGAAAGTTCGGCAACGTCATCTTTGGCGCTGTTTAAGGCATCGGCTTTTTGTTGCGCGATGTCTTGTTGCGCAGTGGATTTTAAAGTCGCGACTTCAGCTTGCGCTGCATCGACGATTTCTTGACGTTGCTTTTCACCGTTTTGTTTTGCGGTAGACACAATCTTAACGGCATCGGCCTGGGAGTTTTTGAGCTCGGCTTGGCGCTTTTCAGCCAGCGCCTGGGCTTCAGTGCGGGCATTTTCTGCATAATCTAAGTCGTTGTTGATCTTGTCAGAGCGTTCGCTCATCATCTTGGTAACCGGACCCCAAGCGAATTTCCCGACGAAGAACAGCAGCACGGCAAAGGTGAGCAACAGAAAAAGCGTATCACCTAATGAAGCCATGTGTAGCCACTCCCTTCTATTCAAACGCCTCAAACCTACGGCTCAAAGAGCTGCAGGTCGCAAGCGTACGTGTGAATTACTTCAGCATCAGCATGAAAGCAACAACGATAGACAAGATTGGCACGGCTTCGATCAAACCAACACCGATAAACATGGTTGAACGCAGAGCACCGGAAGCTTCCGGCTGGCGAGCCATCCCTTCCAAAGTCTTGGAGATAACTTGACCGTTACCATAAGAAGCGGCGAGCGCGGCGAGGCCGGCTGCGATAGCTGCGGCGATGTATTGCATATTATTCTTCCTCCTATTATTCAGAAACTACCTTGTGAGAGACATAAACCATCGCAAGGGTGACAAAAACGTATGCTTGGATCGACCCAATGAACACTGAGAACCCTTGCCAAACCATTTCCAACACGAAACCAACGATCAAACTCGTGATCCCGCCGGTACCTGAAAACGCAAATTGACGAATTAGCAAAACCAGTACTTCGCCAGCAAAAATGTTCCCATACAGTCGCATGGCCAACGTCATGAAGTTCGTAAACTCTTCGATGATGTTGATCGGCAACAAGAATGATACTGGTTGAATGTAACCTTTCAAATACCCGCCGAAGCCTTTCATAGCCACCGCAAAGTAATGAGACAGTAACAATACCAGCATCGCCAAGCTCATTGTGACAACAGGGTCCGCTGTTGGTGAGCGGAACCAAGTCTTGCCACCAACATCGACTTGTAAGAACAAGCCGATCTGGTTATTCAAAAAGATGAACACAAACAGCACGAAGGCCAATAAGCCAAACCGATTACCTTCAGAACCAGGCATGGATTGTTTGACGATGCCGTTCGTGAAATCGATGAGATACTCTAAGACGTTCTGCTTGCCAGTGGGACGCAATTGCGGTTTGCGTGACAGCCAAAAAACCAGGCAAAACGTCAATACCGCAGTCACTAAGATCCCAATGTCGTTCGTCAAATTAAACGTTAGCCCAAACAATTTAACGTAGGGGTAACTTTCGTTCACAGAATTCACCTCCTTAACCGAAGCAATAGTGTGATGTAGGGCTCGTCAACCAACATTGACAGTCAAGCATTAACTATCGTTTCTAAAATCGCGGAATGTCCGGATACTTATCCTTCAAAACACAACCATTACTCTATCACCAAACGCTTGAAAAGACAAAGACTCTCGGCACATTTTTGGCATTTTATCATTTGACTTTTCACCACTTTTTTCATGACTGGTCGTGGCACTATTCGCAAATCCGAATAGCTCAAAAAGCCCATGTGACGGCCTGTCATCGTTGGTCATGCGCGTTTGTGCGTCTTGATCAAATGACTTCGGCTGTGCAGATTGCGCTTACATTCCATTTTGAGCTTAAACCTGAAAGCTCGCTTTCATTGGATGTAAATTTCGGTTTTCAACCTAGTGGTCTACCTGGCAATGTTTTCAAGCCAATAAAAAAACAGCACCCGCAGGCACTGCTTTTTTGACGCATCGATTACTTGGTCCCAAACAACCGGTCACCAGCGTCACCTAAACCAGGGACGATGTAGCCGTCTTCGTTTAAGTGATCATCCAAAGAGGCGGCATAAATGTCGACATCAGGATGCGCTTCTTGGACTGCTTTGACCCCTTCTGGCGCGGCAACTAACACGACCAAACGCATGGACGTCGCACCACGCTTTTTCAGCGCTTCGATGGCCATGTTGGCTGAACCACCAGTGGCGAGCATCGGATCGACGATGATCAAATCACGTTGATCGATGTCCGTTGGCATTTTAACGAAATATTCGTGAGGCTTCAGCGTCACTTCATCACGGTACATGCCGATATGACCCACTTTAGCGGCTGGGATCAATTCCAAAACGCCGTCGACCATGCCCAATCCGGCACGTAAAATCGGCACCACGGCCAATTTCTTCCCGGCGAGTTCTTTTTGAACCGTCTTGCCCATTGGGGTCTCGATTTCAACGTCTTCCAACGGTAGGTCGCGCGTGATCTCATAAACCATCAATTCCGCAATTTCGTTGGCGATTTGACGGAACTCTTTGGTACCGGCGTTCTTGTCGCGAATCAAAGTCAGCTTGTGTTGAATCAGTGGGTGGTTCAAAACCGTAAATTTGCCCATGCTAGTATGGTCCTCCTTCAAATTTAAGCGCGGATGCGCAAAACCTTATCTATGATAAAGGATGAAGGGCAGTTAACGCAAGGACTGATTGCTTAATTTCCGCAAGTTTTGTCGGATCTTCACGATTGGCAATGGTTGCTGAGATCAATTTGGCGACTTGTTTGCATTCTGCTTCATTAAATCCACGTGTGGTGATCGCCGCTGAACCGATCCGCACACCAGAAGTTTTGAACGGCCCATTTTGTTCGCCAGGCACTTGGTTTTTGTTGGTGGTGATGTCAACGGTGTCCAACAGATCTTGCACATCGCGGCCAGTCACGCCATAACCGGTCACATCCAGCAACACCATGTGGTTGTCGCTGCCGCCAGAGATCATTTTTAAATGGTCGTCTTCGGCAAACCCTTCACACATCGCTTGCGTGTTTTTGACGATCTGTTGCGCGTAAGTCTTGAATTCTGGCTTTAGCGCTTCGCCTAATGCCACAGCTTTAGCGGCGATCACATGATCCAGTGGGCCGCCTTGGATGCCTGGGAAAACTGCCGAGTTGATGGCTTTGCCATACTGAGCTTTGGCTAAGATCATCCCCCCACGCGGGCCGCGCAAGGTTTTATGCGTGGTGGTCGTGACCACGTCAGCATAAGGCACTGGATTCATATGCACCCCACCGGCCACTAAGCCGGCGATATGGGCCATATCCACCATTAAAAAGGCGCCAACGCGATCGGCGATATCGCGAAAACGGGCAAAATCGATCGCGCGACTATAAGCCGAAGCCCCAGCCACGATCATGCGCGGATGGATCTCTTCAGCCAGCGCTTGGATCTGGTCATAGTCTAAACGCCCAGATTCAGGATCCAACCCATAATGATAGAAATGATACGTTTGACCAGAAAAGCTGACTGCGGCACCGTGAGTCAAATGTCCGCCATCAGTCAGATCCATGGCCAACACCTTATCGCCATCTTCAAGAAACGCGCGATAAGTCGCCATGTTGGCGCCAGAGCCAGAATGTGGTTGGACATTGGCATATTCGGCGCCAAACAACTCCTTGGCGCGGTCGATGGCCAATTGTTCGATCACGTCGATATACTGATTACCGCCATAATAGCGGTGGCCAGGATAGCCTTCAGAATACTTATTGGTCAACACCGAGCCTTGAGCGGCGCGTACCGCTGGGCTGACAATATTTTCAGAAGCGATCAATTCGATGTTGTGCTGTTGGCGTTGTTCCTCATCATGAATTGCAGTAAACACTTGTGGATCGTATGCGTTAAAGTCCAATGTCTTGTACCCCTTTTCTGAAAGTAGCTTCAGTATACCAGAACATTTTTCACTTTGCAGGGTTAAAGTGTTCGTTCCCAGCAGATTTTAATAGGCGGTTCATGTAAGCGGCACCAAGGCCTTTTGCTTCAAACGCCTGCGCCAGCACTAAGGTCACGCTAGGATGCAGATCAAACCACCGCAAGCCGGCAAACAAGGCATGGGTGGCACTTTTAATGTCGGTCCCTAATGAAAATTGCGGCGTGGCACTAGGCACTTGCGCCAAAATATCATCAGTTGCCAACACGCCATAAGGTTGACCAAGACTCGCGACCCATTTCAGTGCTTCAGAAAATTGTTCGGGTTTATCGACAATGATCACTTGCGCCGCTGGGGCATAATGTTTGTACTTCATGCCTGGGGCTTTAGGCGTTTCGTTGGCACCGACATGATGCATTTCGGAATCGACTGTACCGATCACCGGTGCCAATTCTTTAGGCCCGATCGCACCAGGCCGCAAAATCGCCACTGGTTCGACGGTCAAGTCAACGATGGTGGATTCGACGCCGACTTCAGTAGGTCCGTCGTCTAATACCCCAGCGATTTCGCCATCAAAATCATGCAACACATGATCGGCAGTTGTCGGTGACGGTTTGCCTGATTTGTTGGCAGAAGGGCCAACGATCGGCACCCCAGCTTCAGCGATCAATTCCCGCGTCAATCGATTTTCCGGCATGCGAAACGCTGCCGTATCTAACCCGCCAGTCACAGTTTTAGACAAAGACCCAGGATGGATCGTTAAAATGATCGTCAAAGGCCCTGGCCAAAAAGCATCCATCAACTTGGCCGCTTGTGGCGTGATGTCGGCAAACTGTGCCACCATGTCGCGGTTGGCGACGGTGACGATCAACGGGTTATCACTGGGCCGGCCTTTGGTCGTGTAAACCGATTTCGCCGCTTGGGCGTTGGTGGCATCTGCCCCTAAGCCATACACGGTTTCAGTGGGAAAAGCGACTAATTCACCACGGCGCAATGCTGCCGCCGCTTCTGGGATCGTGGTTTGATCAAAACGTTTCGTTTCCAATTAACAAACATCCCTTCTATTTAAAATGTCAATTTCACCATGCGCGGATGGCCGGCGAGATCTTGACGAAATTCAACTTGCGCTTGCGGCAAGGTGTCCGCAAACAACTGGGTCAATGCCGCTTGTTGGTGATAGCCAAATTCCAAATACACTTGACTGCCAGCATGCACGTGAGCTGGCAGCTGTGCACAAAAGCGTTCAAATAACGCCAACCCATCATGTTCAGCAAACAAGGCCAAATGCGGTTCATAAGCTTTGGTGCTTTCATCCATCACCGCTTCTTCAGCATGGCTGATATAAGGCAGATTCGACACGATGCGATCAAAGCGCTGTATCGGCACTGCGCTAAACAAGTCGCTGGTTTGCAGCGTAACATCAGCGTGCAGGCGTTGGGCATTTTGCTTGGCAACTGCCAACGCGTCTGGTGAGACATCGACCATGGTGACAGCCAATTGCGGACACTGCTTTTTCAAGGTGATGCCGATCACCCCACTGCCGGTACCCACGTCCAAAAGCGTTTGGGCATCAGCCAGCTCTTCTGCCACCCAAGCCACCAATTCTTCTGTTTCAAAGCGCGGGATCAACACCGCTTTGCTGACTTTGAAATCATGACCATAAAATGGCGCCAACCCGATGATATATTGTGCCGGCTCATGTTGCAACAAGCGCGGGATCGCCGCTTCAAAAGCGCGTGCGACATGATCAGGCATCACGTCGCGGCCATGTAATTGCAATTGCGACGGGGTAAAATCGCCGAGATATTCCAACACATAACGCGCCGCGTCAGGGTCGATATGCGCGTCATGAAGCAAAGAAGACGCCCCTGCGAGCGCCTCATGATACGTTTTATTCACCAATGGACTCCAGCTTCTTGGCTTGATCAGCCACCACTAAGGCATCGATGATCTCACCGAGATCGCCGTTCATGATCCGATCCAATTTGTTTAAGCTCAACCCGATGCGATGATCCGTTACCCGGTTTTGCGGATAATTATAGGTCCGGATCCGCTCAGAGCGATCCCCAGTCCCAACTGCCGTTTTACGTTTTTCCGCATATTCGGATTCGTTTTGGCTTTCATAAAAGTCATAAACCCGCGCCGTTAAGATCTGCATCGCTTTGACCCGGTTTTGTTGCTGAGAACGTTGGTCTTGCATGGTGACCACGATGCCAGTGGGAATATGCGTCATCCGCACCGCAGAACTGGTTTTGTTGATATGCTGCCCACCAGCACCACTAGAGCGGTACACATCTGTGCGAATGTCTTTAGGGTCAAGTTTCAAATCAACTTCATCATATTCTGGCATCACGCCAACAGTGGCGGTACTGGTGTGCACTCGGCCAGCTGATTCAGTGACTGGGACACGTTGCACCCGATGCGCGCCAGATTCATATTTCAGCTTGGAATAAACCGAATCACCAGTGATCATCACCGCGACTTCTTTGTAGCCACCGACTTCAGTAGGGTTTTCGTCAATGATCTCAAGCTTCCAGCCTTGGCGTTCAGCGTATTTCATGTACATCGACAACAAATCAGCGGCAAACAAGCTGGCTTCATCCCCACCAGCAGCGCCACGGATCTCCATGATGATGTTTTTGTCATCGTTAGGGTCTTTGGGCAACATTAAGACTTTGATCTGTTCTTCAAGGTCCTCAAGTTCTGGGCGTAATTCTGCCAGTTCTTCTTTGGCCAATTCTTCCAGGTCATCATCTTTAGATTCGCGCAAAACGGCTTCAGCTTCGTCAAGGTCGGCTTTGGCTTTTTTGTATTTTTGATAAGTGGCGACCACTTCGCGCATGCTGCCTTCTTCTTTAGACAACTTCATGTAGCGATCAGTGTCTTGGATCACTTCTGGGTCACTCATTAATTCTTGTAATTCATCATAACGGTCAAGCAAACCGTCAAGTTGGGCTAAGATCTTATCCATAATTCCTCCGTGAAAGTGTCAAGCGAACGCGTCTCAACTGAAAAGTCGCTAGGACTTGCTGAGGCGATATTCCGCCAGATTTTCAGGCGGAAAATAATAATGATGGCGACAAACTGGGAAATACGCTTCATTGCCACCGATTTGGATCTGCTCGCCAGCGTACACTGGCTGGTCATTGTGAACGCGCAGATTCATGATGGCTTTTTTGGCGCAAAACCAGCAAATGGTTTTCATTTCTTCGATTTTATCAGCGTATAACAGCAAATACTTTGAACCTTCGAATAATTCATTTTTGAAATCATTCTTCAAGCCAAATGCCATCACTGGGATCTTGAGTTCATCCACGATCCGCGCGCATTCAAACACATGATGCCGTTGCAAAAATTGCGCTTCGTCGATCAACACACAATAAGCTTTGGCATCCAGTTGTTGCACCAGATCAAAGACGTTGGTGTCTGCGGCGATCGGCGTAGCCTCGCGTTGCAAGCCGTGAATGCGGCTGGCGATCATGCCCACACCTGAGCGGTTGTCTAACGCTGATGTTAAGATCACCACAGATTTATTTTGCTCTTCGTAGTTATGGGCGACTTTCAAGATCTCAATGGATTTGCCTGAATTCATCGCCCCGTAGCGGAAAAATAGCTGCGCCAACTGGATGGCCTCCTTAATTGAAAATATACCTCAACTATTATAACGAATTTTCATTGGAAGTAACAGCGCAACTCACTGACAACTGCTTGACCTTGATTTTTCAGCTCACGCAACCTCGGCGTTGGCAACAACGCTTGGCACGTGTGGTAAAATATATGCAACTAACCTGAGAGGAAGAGCACATTGGCCCATTCAATCACTTTCAAAAGCCGTTTGGCGATCATCGCCGGGCGGTTCAGCTACTGGTTTTTACACACATTTATGAAAGGTGGCAGTTCGCTGCCTGGCAAAATCGCCCGACGCATCGATCCTGATGTGCTACAAGCTTTGGGCCGCGATTATGATGTGATAATCGTCACTGGTACCAATGGCAAAACCTTGACAACCAACTTGATCACGAAGGTCTTGGACCAAAAGTACCAAGAAGTGCTCACCAACCCGACTGGCTCCAACATGATGCAAGGCATCATCACCGCCTTTTTAGCTCACGGCAAAACCGGCAAACGGCGCTTGGCAGTACTTGAAGTCGATGAAGCCAATGTGTTGCCAGTATCGCAGTACTTGACGCCTAAAGCTTATGTCATGACCAATATTTTCCGCGATCAAATGGACCGCTATGGTGAGTTTTACACCACTTATGAAAAGATCCTTGCCGGCATCCGCTTGCATCCGACTGCCACGATCATTGCCAATGGGGATGCCCCGATCTTTTCATCGCGCGAGTTACCAAATCCTTGGCGCTACTACGGCTTTGCGTTGACTGACAATCAGCACGATGATCAAGTCGCTCCGCCGAATACTGATGGCGTCTTGTGCCCAGTGTGCGAACACATTTTGCATTATCACGGCATGACCTATTCCAACTTAGGTAGCTTCTTTTGCCCACATTGCGGCTTTAAGCGCCCAGCGTTGACCCATGCGATCACCAGCGTTTCGGATTTGACGCCAACTAGCTCTGCATTTGCCATTGATGGGCACCAATTGACGTTAGGCATCGGCGGCATGTACAACGTTTACAATGCTTTGGCGGCATATTCTGTTGGTGCAGAATTTGGTATCGTCGCTGATGCCGTGGCCAAAGCCTTCGCGTATGACGAAAAGGTTTTTGGCCGCCAAGAAGAAATCAATATCGACGGCAAAACAGTGACGTTGATATTGGTGAAAAATCCGGTTGGGCTCAATGAAGTGTTGGCCATGATCCAACGCCAAAGCGGCCATTTCGGCTTAGGCGTGTTGTTAAATGCCAATTATGCTGACGGCACTGACACCAGCTGGATCTGGGATGGCAACTTTGAAGAATTGGTCGCCTCCAAGCGCGCCACGACTTATCTGGTCGGTGGTGAACGTTACCAAGATATCGCCTTTCGCATGACCGTCGCTGGCGTTAAGGACTTGATCCAAAAGCCTGACTTAAGCGACGTGATCACTGCCGTTAAGCAAATGCCAGAATCTCGCGTTTACCTGCTGGCCACGTACACCGCGGTTTTGCAACTGCGCAAAAAGTTGGCTGACGGTGGCTATATCAAACAAGGCTTCTAAATTAAAATCAGCGTCGTCACCCAAAAGTGGCGGCGCTGATTTTATATCGTGGTGAAAGCATCATTCGTTTAAAGTCGCAAATTGCAAGAACAAGTTAGCCACCCCATGGCACGACACCGTGAGATGAACTGTTATCTTTGATGAGTTGAGTTAGCTGGCTACGACTACCTTGGCAGCTCGTCGCTGAGCTCGAGCGCGCTCA
>NZ_BAAFZI010000029.1:0-31095 GCF_045862175.1 Lacticaseibacillus salsurae
GGTCTGGTAACTTGAGGCACTGATTGGCAAGTTGCCTAAAGTTGATACGATGAAGAAACTCTTGGAACAAAACGAGCCCGGCGTCATTTGAAAGTTGACCGCCGTCGGCGGTCACAGTCACATTGGTATTGCATTGCAGGGATAAGCTGGTTAAAGTTGAGATGGTGTGAAGCCTCGCTTTCGTGATGGTTTTTGTCGACTTAACCTTAGCATATAGGCGCACCCAATGGGTGAAACACCAAAGCAGCGCAGTCCCGTGTGAATCATGGGATTGCGCTGCTTTTTTGAAATTCTATGAATAATCCAGGGGCCAAAATGTCGACAGCCAACATAAAGCTGGCACCAAGCAAAAGCGTTGGCACCACATTGCGCGCGAAGCGGTCTGGATGCCAGTAATTGACCAACTGCGGCACGCCTAAGCCGACAAAGCCAATATTGCCCCCGACAGCCACGGCCATAGCGGCACTGATCACCACTAAGCCGCTGGCGATCAAGCGGGTGCGCTGCGGCCGCACGCCTAAGCCGCGGGCCGTACTATCATCTAAAATCAACAAGGACAGCTCTTTGTGAAAACACGCCACTGCCACCAGCAAGCCGGCCATTACCCAAAACAAGGCGTGGACTTGGCTCATGGTGACATTGGCGAAGCCGCCAACGAGTAAATTGCGATATTGTGCCGTTTGGTTGGTCAAGATCCCCACAGCATAAGCGATGCAAGTGATCAAACTGGACACCACGCTGCCACCTAAAATAAAGCGCAACACGTCCAGTCCGCGCCTACGCATGGCCAAGCCTAGAACGACCACAAACGCGCCAGTAGCGCCAAGCACACTTAGCCACATGGTGTTGAAAATGTTCAAGCTGACACCGGCTAGCCCGCCTAACATTAAGGCCAACATTGCCCCAGCATTGACTCCTAAAATCGACGGATCGGCAATGGGGTTATGCGATAAATGCTGCATCAATTGGCCAGCTAGCGAAAGCATCGCGCCCACTAGCATCGCGGCTAAGGTGCGCGGCAAGCGGATCGTCAACAAGATTTTTTGGGTGAGGGGCGCCGCGTGAAACCAAGTCAGGGGCCCATACCATTTCACCCCGGCGGCTGTGGCGATCACAGCCAACCCCATTAATAGAAGTAACAGCGCTATATTGAAGCGCCACAGACTTTTGATCGGTTTCATGGCGCCTCCAAGGTTTGCGTGTTCAACAGTTGCGGAAAGTCGCACCCGCGCGGCGTCACCAATTCGGCACTGACGCCAAATACTTTTGCCAACAACTCGTCAGTTAACACTTGCTTAGGACTGCCTGTGGCGACCAGTTTGCCGGCATGCACGCAGATCAAATGATCACAGTAGCGCGCTGCTTGATTGAGATCATGTAACACCACCACCACAGTTTTGCCGACATCTTGATTGAGACACTGCATCAAATTCAACACTGACAGCTGATGGGTGAGGTCTAAGTAAGTGGTTGGTTCATCTAGCAATAAGACTTGCGCATTTTGTGCTAAGGTCATGGCGATCATAGCGCGTTGTTTTTGTCCGCCAGATAAACTGTTTAAGGTGCGATCGGCCAAGTCTGCCACATGCGCTTGTTGCATCGCGATTTGGACTTGGGCAAGTTCATCAGGGTCGCTGCCAAAAAAGCCTTGGTGATACGCGTAACGACCGAGCCTGACCAAAGCGGCCACGGTCAAGTCGCCTGGCACTTGCGGACTTTGGGCCAAATAAGCCAGTTTGGTGGCGAGTTCTTTGGCTGGTAGCTGCGCGATCGGCGTGTCTGCCAAGCAGATCTCGCCGGCAAGCAGCGGATTGATCCCAGCGATGGCTTTTAACAAAGTTGATTTGCCGCTACCGTTAGGGCCGATCAAGCCGGTAATGTGGCCGGCAGGAATGTGCAAATCTTGATCAGCGATGATCACTTTTTGGCCGTAGCCGATGCTTAAATGCGTGCCAGTGATAATGTCTGCCATAATGCCTCCTGTTAGCGATCACACAAGTTAATGCCATTAGCATAGCAGGGTTCAAAGCTAGTCACAAGAATTATTGTAAAAAAACAGTTGTACACCAAATGTTTTGCTTAGCACCCCAAGTTACAAAAACGGCTCTGCACCGCGATTCATTCCGAATCGTGGACAGAGCCGCTTGGATTAATAGTTAAAACTGCTGCTTGTTACAACGTTACGCGACTGTGCCGCGGCGCCCATTTTTAGTCATGTCCATGATCACGCCAAACAAGATCACGTCCACGATGCCAGTGACGCCATAGCGCAAGGCTAAGCTTTGATGGGCCAACAAGCTGGTGTTGATCCCGTCAGTGGCTAAGTAGATCAACACCACCGCGACGATCACCGTCATGATCCACCAAGCTGTGCGGCCAAAGGCGTTGAGGCCATCGGCTTGGCGCTTGGCGATCCAAGGCATCATAAAGCCTAACAGAATCATGCCGATCGGTACGGCGATGTTTAACGTCAACATCAACACGAAGGTATTGTCTGTGGCATCGGTTGGGAAAAAGCCTAAGCAAGCCAATAAGAAGGTGACGATCAACATCCACAAGCCGACGATCAAGCCTAGCTTGTCGTTTTTGATGTATTTGTAATCAGGCGTCGGGAAGCGTTCGGGGTTTTTGCGCACCATGATGTAAGACCAGAATAAAAACATGGTGGAAAATGGTGACACGATCCCGTTTAAGTTCAACAACCAGTTGAAAATGTCGTTGATCTTTGGCAACATGCCGCCTAAAGCCATGATCACCGCACATAAAATGGTGGTCAACCAATAGCCGTTGATCGGCAAGCCGTCTGCGGTTTTCTTGGTGAGTTGCCGCGGCATGAAGCGCTTGGCCACATCAGACAAGAATACGCGTGTCGACGCATCCAAGATCACCGCCAGTTGCGCCAACATGTAAATGCCTTGCACTACCGCAAAGACATACATTAAGGCATTGCCCATGCCAAATTGGCGACCGATGGCTTGAAAGGCATAATAAGAACCATTCATTTTCAAGTCATTGGGCAAATGATGGGCGTTGAAGTATACCCCTAATGAGAAGGTCCCAAATAAGGTCAAAAACATGGTCATAATGGCGATCATTTTCAGCGCTTTCGGGAAGTCTTTGGCCGGGTGCTTCATGTCAGCGGTGTAAGGTGCGGCCAGTTCTGAACCGTTCATGGCAAACACGAACAAACCAAATGTCGACAAGAAGGACAGTGAAAAGAAGTTCTTAGGCATGAAGCTTGAGAAGTGGAAAGGATGCGTGGCGATCGGGTTGCCATGCATCAAACCGGCGATGGTCATGATCACAAACAACACCGTCATGATAAACATCGCGCCGCCCCCAATGGTCGACATCACTTCAAGGGATTTGTTCTTGAAGAAATGTTGTAGCCAAATGAACACCACAAACACCACTGCGGTGAAAATGCCAAACCAAGCATTGCCCATGTGCGCTTGAATGTTGCCATTGCCGTTAGAGATCCACCCAAAGGAAATGACGACTGAGTTGGCGACATCGACGACATAAGGCAAGCCGGTGATCCAATAAAACCATGCCGCGAAGTAGCCGACAGTGTCGCCATTGGTTTGGCGCATCCAACTGGTGATGCCGCCGCCATGTTCTGAGAACGTTGAGCCCATGTGCGCGACGATCAAGTTATAAGGAATGACGTAAAAAATCGTCATTAATACCCAAGAGGTAACGGCGACTAGGCCTTGGTTTTGAAAGTTATAAATAATATCGTCAAAGCCGATGACCGTGACAAAGTCCATCAAACCGACAATGACCCAAGGAATATATTGCTTTTGTTTTTCAGGTTGCATAATTTTCTCCAAAATCCTAAGTGACTGACATCACTTAGTACCCTGGCGCTTTATTCAAAAACATGGCAGCCTCCTATAATGGACTTGATTTTGCTGGAAAAAGGGTACGCTACATTCTACCGAATTTTCATAGTGGAGGGAACAATTTGCAGAAATTTTCTTTAGAGAATCTTTAAGCCTTACAAAACCGTTAGCGAGTGTTCGTTCACAGCGCCAGCAAATAAGGTAACATAGAGTCATCGAACAAGGGGAGGCAACATCATGCAAAACCAACCAGTGGTCGCCGTTAATGGCATCACCAAAACATACGGTAAGAAAAACGAAAAGCAATTCCAAGCCTTAAAAGGCATCACCTTCAACGTTCAACCTGGCGAATTCGTCGGGATCATGGGCGCATCAGGTTCCGGCAAAACCACGCTGTTAAATATCTTATCCACTTTGGATCGCCCGACTAGTGGTAGTGTCAAAATCAATGGTCAAGATGTCACCAGCTTAAAAGGGGATCGGTTATCTGATTTTCGCGCCAAGCAAGTCGGCTTTATTTTCCAAGATTTCAACTTGTTAGAGAACTTAACGGCGCGTGAAAACATCGCCTTGCCGATGGCCTTACAAAATGTGTCTCATGCCAAACAAGTGACCGCGGTGAATCAAATTGCCGAAACCCTTGGCATCGATGCCGTGCTGGATCATTATCCAACCGAATTATCTGGTGGCCAAAAACAACGCGTCGCTGCTGCTCGCGCTTTGGTGCAAAACCCCGCGATCTTATTTGGGGATGAACCTACTGGGGCGTTGGATTCGCAATCGGCCAAAGAGTTGCTGGATACCATGACGCGCTTGAACCAAAACCAAGGCGTCTCGATTTTGCTGGTGACCCATGATCCATTTTCTGCGAGTTATGCGCAGCGCATTTTATTCATTAAAGATGGGCAGATCGGGCAAGAATTGGTGCATGGCGATAAAAGCCAAGCCGCCTTTTACCAAGAGATCTTAACTACCTTAGGCACATTTCAACAATAGGAGGCTGCCATGTTACGTAAATTAGCTTTAGGCGGCATCCGCTCGCGTTTTCGCGATTATGCGGTGTTGTTTTCAGGCTTGGTGATTGCCAGTGCCGTGTTTTATATGTTTATGGCGTTGGCTACCAACAACAAATTCTTGACCAATAATTCACCGATTAGTATGACGCCGATCATTTTCGGCTTCGGGGAAGTACTGTTGGTGATCATCACCATGGTGTATATCGTTTATGCCAATACTTTCTTAATGAGTATGCGCCAGCGCGATTATGCGATGTTTATGATGCTTGGCGCCAACAGTCGCAAGATCGCGCAGTTGATCTTCATTGAAACCGTGTCAGTAGGCTTGTTGGCGGCAGTCGTTGGCGTTGTGATCGGCACGGGCTTGACAGGGATCGCTGGGAATTTATTGATCAATATGTTGCACGCGCCAGCCACGCACTTTGCAGTGGTTTGGCCGCCGGCATTGATCGCCACGTTTGGCTTTTTCTTGATCATGTTTGTGATCGCGGCGTTTGTTAACGCTGGGCGCTTGTTGAAAACGCCAATGCTCGAGTTGTTGCATGCCGCGACGTTGCCTAACCGCCTGCAGCAAAAACGTGGTTGGCTGATCATTCAAGGGGTGCTAGCGATTGTCTTGTTGGCCATCGGCTATTGGGCGATGACCCAATTGGCAATGTTGCAACTGGCCGCCATTGGCATTGCCTTAGTGACCATCGTCTTAGGCACGTATTTCTTATTCAACGCGCTGTTAGTGTGGTTGATCGGCTTATTGAAGCAAAACCATGCGTTTGCCGAAAAAGGGTTGCACACCTTCACCTTGAGTCAGCTGTCATTTCGGATCCGCGATTATACCAAGATCTTAGCGGTGGTCGCCATGCTGTTTGCTTTGGCTTTAGGGGCGATCACGGTAGGGTTAGGGTTTCAAAACGCGATCCCAGAGTTGGCCAGTACCCAATCTGGCTATGACGCCGTGACCTTGAATGCCAACGCCCAAACCCAACAAGCTGCCGCGAAGTTGACTGGGGTGACTGCCAAAACCCATTACACGCAAAAAGTCACCGCTAAAGTGATCATGTTTGATGAATCGCAAGTGAAACAGCAGCCTTTGAAGTTCGTGGCCTATAATGGTGCCACAGCCAAACACTTGGCGATTGCGACAAACGCTGAGCTGGCCAAAAATCTCACTGAGATCTCCGTTCAGTTAAGTCAATTCCGCACCCCAGCAGACGGAAATCGTCAGATCCAAATCGTCCCGCATGCCGAATATGCCAGTGCCACTGGTACTACGCGGCAAGTCGTGGCGTATCAGGTCAAAGATTTTGGCGCTAACTACACCGCTTTTGAAGCGATGTTCAAAGCGCAAAATAAGCAATGGCACGTCACGAACCCGCAAATGTCCGGGCAAAAAATGGCGTCATATGATTTGATCAATGGCATGTTTTCTGGTTTGGCGTTCATGGGCTTTTTCTTAGGGATCGCATTTTTGGCAATGTTGGCTTCCACGTTGATGTTTAAGATCTTAAGTGGCGCCAGCTTTGATGCCAGCCGTTACTTGATGCTCCAAAAAATCGGCGTGCGCCCTGGGCTGTTGCGGCGTTCCGTCCGTCAAGAAATCGGCGCGTTGTTCGCTTTCCCAGGGTTGCTCGGAATCGTGCATGTGTTGTTTGGCCTGCAACTGTTCACGTCGATGTTGCGCCATCCGTATCACAATTTGTGGGTACCGTTTGGTATTTTCATCGTGTTGTACGGCATTTACTACCTATTAACGGTGTGGTTATATGAAGGCATTGTGATCAAAAAAGACCTTGCCGAATAAAAACATGCGTTGCCTTTGAATGGACAAAGGCGGCGCATGTTTTGTTTAGCATTAAGAATTCAGTCGTTGTGGATAAGTAATTAAATAACGAATCTGGTATCAAGGTGCGATGACAAGGCATCGGCGGATGGGATGATACATCACGCAGAAAAGTGAGATGATCGGTGGTACTTTTTTTGAAAGAGGGTGAGGCTTATGCAGTCTTATTCCGTCCGAAGGGAGTACAGCTCAGCTTGTGGTTGGTGCGATCTTGACCGCCACAGCCGTGATCGGTTTGCTAGTCCCGCTGGTTCAAGGATTAACCCTCCTTGTGAAAGTGACGACGAAACTGTTGATAGCAGTTAGCGGACTGATCGTGGCGTTCGAAGCGATTCGAAAAAAATAAGCAAGCACAGCCGCATCTTCAACTTTTGCGAGATGATTGCGGCTGTACTTGCGTAACATCGACCACCGTTCTTTAAACGGCTCTGTAGGCGCAGGACCTTTGCACAGGTCCTGCGCTTTGTTTTTATTGTATCATGTTGCAAGAAATTGGCAACGCCTAAAATAACAAAATTACAGTTCCAACTGGTTGTAGCTTAAGACTTTAATGCCTTCTGAAGTCAACGCGATTTTAGAGATCGACCCGTTGCGAGGGGACTCGGTGACCTTGAAGCCGTCGTTTTTCCCGAATTTATCCACAATGCTGCGGATCGTGGTGCCATGTGATACCAACAACACGTTGTCGCCATTTTGGTTGTCGGCACGCAACAACTTGAAGCCTTTTTGCAGGCGATTCCAATACGTCAAGGCATCTTCGGCGGCACCAAAGGGATCTGCTTCGTGACAGAAATCTTTGGAGGCATCAACGCCATATTGGTCGATGATGGCTTTAAACGATGGTGCCCCATGAGGAGCCCCGACGGCATACCAAGTTTTCGGGGAATCTTCGCCTTCGTAGTAGCCATAGAATTGTTCGCGGAAAAATGGCGTGATGGTGAGTTCGACATTGGAATTCATGTTCTTAGCCAAAATTTCGCGCGCAGTGTTGGAGGCTCGCATGGTGTCACTGGAATAAGCATGCGTGAAGGTGATGTGGCTCAGTAGCTCGCCAGTGCGCTGGGCATCGGCGATCCCTTGGTCGGTTAATGGCGAATCAGACCAACCTTGCATTTTGTTGAAGCGGTTGAACCAAGTTTGCCCATGGCGCACGAGATACACGGTAACTGTTTTCATTGCGATTCCTCCCTGACTTTTCCTCTAGTTTAGCACAGGCGAGAGCCAACGTGTTAAACTGAATATGGAGGACGCGATGACTCACAAAATGCTTGTGCTGACGTTATTGATCAGCTTAGCCGGCTGCAGCGCCAAACCTGCTGGCAAGCCGGCTCACCCAACTGTTAAAGCGGCACCCCACGAAGCCGTATTTACGCCAGCGTTTCGCCGGCAGTGGTACAATGTCGACAGTCAAGGGTTACCGCATACTTATCAATTTTTGGCCAATGCGGTGGTTTATGATCACGTCAAAACGCCGGTGTATTGGGCCAGCGAGCGTACCAAAGCCGACAACCAAATGCTGGATGCCGGTAATGTGCCCACCACCCACAAAGCACAATGGGCTGCAGCCACTGAAACGAATGGCTGGTTGAACTTGCGCGGGTGGTACCAATTGACTGGCAGTGGCACCAGCTTTCAACTCAAAGGTCAAGAACTATGGGTGGCCAGTGGGGCCAAGCCTCAAGTGTATGCTCATTTTTATCCAAGCCGCGCATTCGCTCAAACGCATCCAGATCAAAAGGAGATTCAGCCATGAAAGAAAAATTTCGCCAAATGATGGAAACTTCTGCCAAACAATCCACCTCTAGTGGCTCTTTGAGTTATTGGATCGGCTCTGCGATCGTAGCGCTGACAGTTGCCAGCGGCGATTTTTTTACTTTAGCGACGTGACCACGCGCAACAAGGTCATGGCATCAACACCAGTCGCTTGATACCACACCTTGCCTTGCCGCCAAGTGACAGAATTCAACCGTAACCCGCCAGTGTTGACCCGCAACGCGATGGCACCATGCGTGGCAGGGACTGGTAAAAAGGCTTCAGATAATAAGGCAACTACTTGGCGACTCAATGGTACTGGGTTTTCTTGGTTTTGATTGATGGCTTGAGTGGTCAGTGACCAGCGGCCTTCTTGCCAAGTGAGGTAAGTCGAACCCGCGGCGCCTTGTTGGGTACCGGTTAAATGGTCGCCTAAAGCCACCGTCGGCAAGCCAGTTTCTGGGGCTTGATAGTTGATCTGTGCTTCAGCGGCGCTAGCAGTTGGATAGGTTTGTGCGCTTAACGCGATATCAGCGGCATTGGCGTTGACATTACTAGTGTTAAGCGGCAAAGCTGAGTTTCTGGCGGCAAAATAAATCGTGTAGTTTGTGGCATTACCGCTGTAGCTGGCGTTGAGGACTTGTCCGGCAGGCAAAGGGTAAGCGGTTGGCAACAAAGCGGTTGGTAAGGCGGCTTTAAGCTGGCTGCGCAACGCTGTCAAGCGGTCGGCAACAGGTTGTGGTGCCTGTGAGCTGGAGGAGCTAGTTTTCGAGCTGGTACTACTTGCAGACTGACTAGAGCTAGCCGCCTTGGTGCGCGACTTTTTAGCCGAGCTGGTTGTTGACTTCACTGAGGTGGACGACTTGCCGCTGGCGGAGTGCGAAGTGGCTGCTTGACTGCCACAGCCAGCTAAGGTGAGACCCAATAGTAACGAGATGGTGATACCCCAAAACTTTTTCATTGAAATCGCCTCCATTTCTACTTTCATTATACCGGTAGTGGCGGTCAATGCATATCAAAAGCGTCTGCGATGAGGCAGGCACTTTTGACGTATTCGGTTCGGTATATATGCGGCTGTTAAACTAAAGGCGCTGAGTCAAAGTGCGACACAACGGCTTAGTCTAGGCTATCCGGACTCTAAACAGGTTTGGTTCGCACTGGTTGTCGTGTTCACCAAGCCAACGCGGCCACGTCTAGCTACGCCAAAGCCGCTGTGTCAAAATGCGACACAACGGCTTTGTCTAGGCTATCCGAACCGCTAAGTGCGGTTTGGTTCGCACTGGTCGTCGTGCTCACCAAACCAACGCGGCCACGTCTAGCACACAAAAACTGCTGAGTCAAAGTACGACTCAACAGTTTTTGCGTAGCTATCCGGACCGCTAAAAGCGGTTTGGTTCGCACTGGTTTTTAATCGTTGAAGTTGCCGGTTTCGACGTCTTTGATGAATTGCTTCAAGTGGGCGAAGTAAACTGGGGCGTTGTCGATCATGTGGTGGTGACCACCATCTGGGGTCGTGACCAAGCGCGCATGCGGAATGTCTTCGGCCATGCGTTGGGCAGACTTCATTGGCATGGTTTCGTGTTCACCAAAGGTCAACAAGGTTGGGACGGTAATGTTATGGATCTGGTCGCGAATGTCCCAATCTTTGAGCTTGCCAGTGACCACAAATTCGTTGTCGCCTTGGAAGGCGCCGTATACATCAGTGGCAGTGGTGGAGATCAAATGAGAAATTGCTGGTGGTTGTTTGCGATCCACGTAGCCGGCGTTCAACACGTCAACATACTTTTGGTATTGGGGATCAGACCAGTCGCCTTTTTTCTCGATTTCCTTCATGTAGCGCACTGCGGAAGGCGGCAAAGCCTCTTCACGGCACAGTTCAACATGTTCGAGATATTCGTTGATGTTGTCGACCATGGACGAAATGATCGCGCCTTTAAGGTGTTCGCCGTACTTCAATGCGTACAGTTGCACCAGTGCGCCGCCCCAACTTTGGCCGATCAAATAGAAATGATCAAGACCAAGCTTTTGGCGGACTTCTTCAACTTCATCCAAGAAGTAGTCAGTGGTCAAATATTTTTGATTTTCCGGATCAGAATAATCAGGTTGATCAGAATAAAAACTGCCGAGTTGATCGTACATATGGACCTGCACGCCTAAGTCTGCGAGTTCTTTGCCGAAGTTTTCCCAATATTCGTGGGTACCACCAGGGCCGCCGTGTAAGCACAGCAAATGGATATCGCCAGTGCCTTGGGTGTTGGTCCACAAATGGTAGCCGTTGTCCAAGGTGAGGATCGTGGTTCCTTGCTTCATTGTGTATCACCACTTTCTTAAGATATTCATATTGTAACACTCAAGCGATTTTCCGGTAGAATGTTTAGGGAACAAAAAGGAGAAACTGATGAAAAAAATTATGATGGTCACGCTAGGGGTGTGCTTAACGTTGACCTTGGCGGCATGCCACCAAACCACCACAAAGATCAAGGAGGAAGCGCGGATCGCCACCGTTGCCGAAGCTTCTAAACATTACTTGATGGCCGAAGAACATATTTGGCAAACTGAAGCTTCTGCCACCATGAAAACGTCTCAGCAAGCCTTTTTGCTGGGTCATTATACCAAACAAACCGATGCCACGATCACGACCACCAACAGTGCCGGCATGGATGCGGCGTTTAAGCGCACCACCTATGCACAAGCTAAGGCAGGAATGCAACAAGGCATCAAAAATGAAAAAGCCGGCCAAAAACTGACGACTTTGGCGCAACTGAATCAATTGCTTAAAGCGGCCAAAGCCCCACATCTGCTGACGAGCTTCGACCAGTTGGTGGTGTACCAAGATAAAGTCACCATCAGCCACACCGGCACCGGCGCCATTGTGATGGACCGCAAATTGTATTTACTGCCTTTGGTGTGGAACCCCAAGTCGTCAGTGACAGCGACGGTATTGACGCCAGCTTCGCAAAAGCGCCCCAAGAAAACGTCGATCGCCGCGATCCAAGGGCGTTGGGTCGCGACTACTGATGCCACTGCGCAAATGCGCGTATCCGGCAATTGGCTGTATCAAGTTTCTGCCAGCGGCGGCGTGTCGCGGCAACAAGTGCAAAATTTGCGCGATTTAAGTGATAACGCGTTAGACAGTGGTCAGTTTGCCCAAATGTCGGCGATCGCCACGAGAAATCATTACCTGATGCCCAAAGCCACCACCACTGCCGCCGCAGATGGGTTTGCCACAGTCTATTTGTTTTTAGACGCGACGCATATGGCTAAACTCAGCACGTCGCAAAAGCCGCAACTTTACACCAGATCCGATGCTGGCACTGACACGACTGCGATCCCCAGCTGGGCACAAACAATTTTCAAGACCTTTGATACCCACAAATCAAACACCACCGTGATTTCTGCTGATCCGCTGAACAATGGCACCTATGAAGTGGTGATCAATACGTATGATAATTTTTCCACATATTATGCCTTGGATCAACGAACGTATCGCTTCGCCACGGTGAATGGGGATCACGCGACCTTTTCTGCTACAGACTAACCAAAAACCGGCTAACTTCCATGAAGTTGGCCGGCTTTTGGCAAGAGACATTAGTTTTTCTTTTCCAGTTGTTGGCGAATATCTGCCATAGCAGTTTTGTCGCCGGAGAAAATGATGTGATCGCCTAAGTGGATCTGAGTATCCCCATGTGGCGCAATGAATTGCTTGTCGCGATAGATCTGAGAAATCGTGATCTCGTTGACAAATGGCAAAGATTTCACTTCCATACCGGTAAATTTGCGGTTGTTCACGGTGATTTCAAAGATCCCCGCTTGGGTGTCGTCTAAGATCTTCAAAGTCGATGGCGTTTCGATCAACGAACGCAGCAAAGAAATCGATGCGTCGATGGTGTTGTAAACTTCCACACCTTGCGCGCGTAATTCGTCATAACGCGTGGAGGCGACATTCTTGGATTCAAAGCGGGCGATGATCCGCGGCACTTTTTCAGCCAAGGCCCATTGTGCCAGCTCGAAGTTCTTGTCGTGATCAAAATACGCCAGCATCACCATATCGGTATCAAAGGCGCCAGCTTCATGTAGCGCACCTTGGGAAAAGCTTGGCAGCAGTTTCACATTGACTTCCGAGTTATAAGTCGAGTATTTGGCCGGGTCGTCAGTGTACATGGTGATGTCATACAAGCCTTTAGACAGTTGTTGGGCGATCGGTACCGTCAACAAGTTCGTCCCAATGAAATGCACCACAGTTTTCTTGAAGTCTTCAGGCTCTTCTTGATAGAAGCGATTGAACAAGATCGGGCTGAAAATGCACGTGATGATCGCCGCCAAGGTAAAAGCCCCAGATTGCGTCGCCGTTAAAATGCCTAAGTTGCGGCCAATGGTCAATGCCGGTACGACCAAAGTGATCGTCGTTGACGCCAAAAAGGTCCCAGCTACAGCATTGCGCGGCTTAAAGCGCAGGCGCAAGATCACCGCTAACAGCGCTTTGGCTAAGAAAAAGCCGATCAGCAAAATCGGGATCAACGCCAACGCATGCGGATCAGACAATAACGTCCGCAAGTTGATTTTCACGCCGGTCATAATGAAGAAGATTGGAATAAAGAACCCATAGCCTAAACTGGTCAACTTGTCTTGCGTTTCTTCGCGCGGCCGCAACAGTTTCATCACGATCCCCGCTAAGAAAGCCCCTAAGATATTTTCCGCGCCAACTGACTCGGCGACGGTGACTAAGGTGATGATCAAGAAAAAGGCCAAGCGAATGTCTAATTGCGTGGTGGCTTTATCGATGCGGGCAAACACTTGATAAGGTTTGCGAAACCGCATCAGCAAAATGATCGCCACCACGAAAATCGCCATCAGCCACCAAACGGATTTAGACGACTTGCCGTTGATCGAGGCATACACGGTCAAGCTGATCAACGGGATCACTTCACCTAACGCCGCGATCAGCAGGATGGTTTGGCCAAAAGGTTTGGACAGTAACTCTTTTTCTTTTAACGCGGCGATCACCACGCCTAGCGCTACTGTCGAATAAACGATGGTGACAAATACTGCATGCGGCAAAAAGCCGGTGACTTGCAAAATCGTCGCAAATACGCCAGCCAATACCACGACGCTAGCATACGCGATCATGGCCAAAGGCGCGGGGCCGATTTGCTTGGCTTGTTTTTGCGGTTTAAATAAGGAAAAGTCGATTTCCATCCCAGACAAAAACATCAGCACGATCACGCCTAAGCTGGCTAGCTCGTTTAACACGGTGTTGGTGTTGACCACGCCGAGCACACTTTGTCCCAGCACGATGCCAGTAACGATTTCCGCCACCGCAGTCGGTGTTGAGGTGATGTTGAATTTGGCCATCACCAGCGGGATCGCAAGGGCTGCAAATAAGACGATCAATAATGAAAGAGAATCCATGTCGGCCTCCCAAGTTTTTTGTCTAGTATACGCCAATCTTAATGTTCTCGCAGGGCGATTTTAACCAACAATCCCTGGCGCTTTTGGGTCAACGCCTCTCAACTGCGAGTGGCGCATTTGTGCCCACAGGTAAAAAGTGCTACTATATTATAACGATTATTCAGTAAAGCGAGGGCATGCGTGTGGCAGATCAAGACCAACAGTTTGAACAAGCTCATCTCGACGCGATCATGGGGGAATTAGGCAAAGCCGAAACCCGCTTAAGTGCCGAGATCGACCGTACCAAGGCCGAAGAACAACAACTCAACAAGCATTTTTTCAGTGACTTTTCATTGAACTTCAGTGGGGATGCGGAAGCCAGCGAAACTGCCGCGTCCATTCAGCAACAGCAACAAATGCTTGATGAACGGCAAAACGCTTGGCAGCAATCTGACACCCAATTAAAAACCGTGCAGCGCTTAGAGGTCAATCCTTATTTTGCGCGCATCGATTTTCAAGAAGGCCAAGAAAAGCCGGAAACGATTTATATCGGCTTAGGGTCATTCACCAACACCAAAGGCAAGTTTTTGATCTACGATTGGCGCGCGCCGATCAGCTCGATCTACTACGATGGCGGCTTAGGCCATGTCACGTATCAAACCCCTGACGGGCCGCAAACCGTGGATGTGTCATTGAAGCGTCAATTTGTGATTGAATCCGGCCAGATCAAAACCATGTTTGATACCACTGAAACTATTGGCGATCAAATGTTGTTGGAAGTGCTTGGCGAAAAATCCGACACGCAAATGAAGTCCATTGTCACCACCATTCAGCGCGAACAAAACCAGATCATTCGCGACACCTCTGCCGAATTACTGTTCGTGCAAGGCGCTGCCGGCTCTGGGAAAACCAGCGCGGTGTTGCAACGGGTAGCTTACTTGTTGTATCGCTACCGCGGTAAATTGAACGCCAGTCAAGTGATCATGTTTAGCCCCAACCAATTGTTCTCCGATTATATCGGCAATGTGTTGCCTGAACTTGGCGAACAAAACATGGTGCAGTTCACGTTCTACCAATATGTCTCCCGCCGCGTGCCAAACATCGACGTGCAAAACTTGTTTTCTCAGTTTGAAGTGGTGCAAACTGACACCCAGAAAAAAGTTTCCGCATTAAAAAATAGCTTAGCCTTTTTTGATGCGACACAGCGCTACGCCACTAGCTTGGAAGCTGCTGGCATGCGTTTTCGCGATATCAAGTTCCATGATTCGGTCTTCTTTTCCAAAGGCCGCATCAAAGAGATCTTCTATTCTTATAACGAAAATTACCACTTAGGCAACCGGTTGACCGCCACCAAAGAAAAGCTCATCAACATGCTCAACCATAAAGTGGAAAGCACGATGAAGTCCAAGTGGGTCCAAGAAGCGGTAGAAGACTTGTCCGCTGAACGCATCCGCGAGCTGCAAGCCAATGGCCCAGAAGAGTTCAAGAATTCCGACGACGAATATCGCTTCTTTGCTCGCAAAATCGTCATGGATGCCTTCAAGTCCATCCAACAAGCGATCGTGCGCAATCACTTCTTGAATATTCGCGGTCAATACTTACACTTTTTGAAAAATGCTGGCAACTTCATCAACTTAGCTGATTACGGCTTGACCGAAGAGCAGTGGCAAGCAGACGTCGAAGATTTCTTAATCGGGTTCAAAAATCGCCAGTTGAACATGGTCGACGCCACCCCTTACTTATATTTGTATGACTTGATCACTGGCCGCCATGGCGAACGCAACATGCGTTATGTCTTTATCGATGAGATCCAAGATTACACGCCTTATCAATTGGCCTACTTGCGCGCCAGCTTCCCCAAAGCCCGCTTCACGCTGCTAGGGGACTTGAATCAAGCGATCTTCACCAAGTCGGCGTCACACACCTTGATCCAAGATGTGTCAAAGCTGTTTGATCCAGATAAGACTCGGGTGATCCAGCTGACCCAATCTTATCGCTCGACCAAACAAGTCACGGACTTCACCAAAGCAATCTTGAAATCCGGCCAAGCCATCAATGCCTTTAACCGCCAAGGCCCACTGCCGACCATCGCCTTGCGCGATAACGAAGCCGAATTGGTCCAAGCTGTGGCGGCGCAACTAAAAGTCAACGATGCCGCCAAACAAACCACAGCCGTCATCGCCAAAACTCTAGAAGAAGCTGAACATATCCATCAGCTGATGCAAGCGGCTGGGTTGATGTCCACTTTGATCCGCAGCGAAAACCAACGCTTGGCCGCTGGCGTGATCGTGGTGCCGTCTTATTTGGCCAAAGGGTTAGAATTTGACGCGGTGATCTTGTGGCAAGCCAACGCGCATTTCTTCCATGAAGAAGATGAGCGCGAATTGCTTTACACGATTGCCAGCCGGGCAATGCACCGCTTGACCATTTTGGCAAGTCCAGACTTGTCGCCACTGTTGGCGCAAGTGCCAGCGGACTTGTATCAGAAAGCGTAATTGTATGAAAATGTCTGAAACCATTGCCATTACCACGCACCGGGTGTTTGAAGCGCAAATGAACGAGCACGATTCGTTGTTTGGCGGCCAAACCTTGGCTTGGCTAGATGAAAATGCGTCGATTTCTGCGCACCGCCTTTCGCGCGGGCCGTTAGTCACTGGCTCAGTGGATTCGATGGTGTACGTCAATCCGGTGGCGATTGGGCATGCGTTGATGTATGCGTCGGTGATCACCGGCGTTGGCAACAAGTCACTGGAAGTGTTCACCAAAATGATCGGTGAAGACTTGGATTCTGGCCAGCGCTACTTGGCCGCTTATGCCTTTACCACTTTTGTCTCCACCGCCGACACGCCACTGCCAAGTTTGGAAGCGGATGTCGCAGAAGGCCAAAAGCTGGCGGCAGGGTACGCTGATCGCCGGGCGGAAAACAAACGTCGCTTGCACGCACTACCTGATGTGTCGTTGGATGTCGTGCCATTTTAGCATGAGAAAGCTTCGTCTCGGGCAAAACCGGTGCGAGGCTTTTTTGGTTGGCATTGACAATGATAATTGTTCTAATGTAAGAAAAAACTTGTGCCTATCCGTGATATCCTTGTGAATAACCGTGAATTCGGCGACTAAGGCGATACAAGTGGCGCAAAATCCAGTATGATGAGAATACCATGAGACACACAGGAGGTCCGACCATGCAAAAATTGACGCAAGTGCAAACGCAAGGCGATTACATCATTATGTCGATCACGGGTCGCGACCGTTTAAATAAACATCTCGCTGAACTCGGCTTGCTGGCAGGCAAGCGCTTGACGGTGATCCAAACAGCCAAAGGCGATTCAGGAATGTTGATTTATTTTCAAGGACAACGCTTGGCGATGTCTTCTGAAATCGCCAGTTTGATCGCAGTGCAGCCATATCACGATATTGATTTGACCAACGCCCAGCCGCTTTCGCAATTCAAGCGTCATCAACAAGGCATCGTGGCCAAACTCGACGGCCAACCCGCTTTGCGCCATCGCTTGATGGACATGGGTTTGACTCGCGGCACGTTGGTGAAAGTCTACAACGTGGCGCCTTTAGGTGATCCGTTGGAATTGTTGGTGCGTGGCTACAAGTTATCCATTCGCAAAGCTGACGCGGAATCGATCCAAGTGGTGGAGGTGGGGACACATGCCTGAAGCAATCGCCTTAGTGGGTAATCCTAATTCTGGCAAAACCACGCTGTTTAATACCTTAACTGGCGCCAAACAAGCCATCGGCAATTGGCCTGGGGTGACGGTTGAGCGTAAAGCCGGCAAGTTGCGCCAAGACAAAACTGTGGTGATCCAAGATCTGCCAGGGACTTATTCGCTGTCACCATACACCTCAGAAGAAATCGTCACCCGCAACTTTTTGCTGGATGGCCAGTTGTCGCAAGTGCTTAACGTGGTGGACGCCACCAACCTTGAACGCAATTTGTATTTGACCTTACAAGTCATGGAAACTGGCCGGCCGCTGATCGTGGCATTGAACATGATGGACGTGTTGAAAAAACAGCACCATCGCCAGATCAATCTGGACAAGTTAAGCTATGCGCTTGGGGTGCCAGTGATCGGCATCAGCGCCATGAATGGCACCAACTTGCCAGCCCTTGTCGATCATTTGTTGGCTGCCGAAACGCAGACCTATGCCTATCCGGAATATGATCCGCGAGTCGAGTCAGCGCTGAGTTTGATCGCTGACCAATTAAGTGATTATCCTGCTGAAAAACGCCGCTGGTATGCCATCAAGTTGTTTGAACAAGACGAACAAGTCACTGCCCAAGTGCAGTTGTCTGACCAACAACAAACTGACATTCAACAAACCATTGCCACGGCAGAAAAACTGTTCGGCGACACGTCTGACGCGATCATGGTCAATGCGCGGTATGATTTCATCGCCCGCGTGATCGCCATGAGTGTGATCGATGACAATGACTTTTCCGAGTCTTGGTCCGATAAAATCGATCGCATCGTCACCAATCGTTGGTTGGCTTTGCCGATTTTTGCAGTGGTGATGTGGGCGGTATATTACTTATCGATCCAAACTATTGGCACCATCGGCTCAGATTGGCTCAACGATACGGTATTTGGCAGTTGGTTGCCATATTTGGCCACGCACTGGCTGAATCAATGGCAAGTGGCGGCTTGGCTACAGTCGTTGATCGTCAACGGCATTATCGGCGGGGTGGGGTCGATCTTAGGCTTTTTGCCGCAGATCATGATGTTGTTTTTATGTTTGGGGATGCTGGAAGATTGCGGGTACATGGCGCGCATCGCCTTTGTCATGGACCGCTTGTTTCATAAGTTCAACTTATCTGGCAAAGCCTTTATTCCCATGTTGATTGCCACTGGTTGTGGGGTGCCTGGCATCATGGCCACGCGCACCATTGAGTCCAAACAAGACCGGCGCATGTCGATCATGTTGACGACATTCATGCCATGCTCGGCCAAACTGACCGTCATCGCTTTGATCGCCGGGACCTTTTTTCCAGGGCAGTCTTGGGTCGCACCGTCTGCATACTTCATCGGCATCTTGGCGGTGATCGGGTCGGGGATCTTCTTGAAAAAAACGCGCCTGTTTGCTGGTCCGCCGTCGCCATTTGTCATGGAATTGCCGGCGTATCATTTGCCAAAATTCCAAAACATTGCGCGTTCAGTGTACAGCCGTTGCCGCGCCTTCGTGTATAAAGCCGGTACCTTGATCTTTGCGTCATGCGTGTTGTTATGGTTTTTGGCGAATTTCAATTTCAAATTGCAAATGGTCGGCCAAAACCAGTCGATTTTGCGCGACGTTTGTAGCGTGATCGCACCGTTATTTGCGCCGCTTGGTATTGGGGATTGGCGGGCGACGGCGGCGATCTTCTCAGGCCTCATTGCCAAGGAAAATTGTGTCGGGACCTTTAAGATCGCCTTTGGTGGCGGGTCGATGGCCCATTTTCAAGCGCAGTTGCAACAAGCCTATGCCCCGATGGCCGGCTACGCATTTTTGGTGTTCAACTTGTTGTGTGCGCCGTGTTTTGCCGCGATCGGCACCATGTACAAAGAATTTGGCGACACTCGCTGGACCTGGTATGCGGTAGGGTATCAAAGTTTGGTGGCGTATTTGATCGCGACGATCGTCAATCAAATCGGCGCGTTAGTGGCTGGCGCGGCAACGCTTTGGGGACTGGTTTTAGCCAGCGTGGCGCTGGTTTTGATCTTGTTTGGGCTGTTTGTGAAGCGGCCGACTGCAGGCAACTTGCAGAACGCTATTTGAAAGTGCTAACATAGGAGGAATTGCTGATGGCAACTTGGATCATTTTAGGCATTATTTTATTAGCGGTGGCTGCTGTGATCTATCGACGCTTTTTCAAAAAGGCCAAAGGCGACGGCTGCAAGTCTTGCGGCGACGTCGGTTGCCCTTTGTTTGACCAAGCCCAAGCGCTTCAGCAGAATAACAAAAAGCGAGCTTGATCGCTCGCGCTTGGAGACAACATGGAATCTCGAATGAATTATTACGTTTTCCCTCGGTCTGAGTGGGCCACGTTTCACACGCGCAACTTTTCGTCGGTGACGGATGCAGAATTGGATCAACTGCGGTCGTTGAACGATGAAGTCAGCATGCAAGACGTCAAAGATATCTACAGCCCGTTGCGCCATTTGATCCACGTGAAGTATCGCGACTATCAAACCGCCGAGTACAACTTGTCGGCGTTCATGGGCGAACACGACTACAACCATCCTTTCATTATTGGCATCGCCGGGTCTGTGGCGGTGGGTAAAAGTACCACTGCGCGCTTGTTGCAGTTGATGCTCAGCCGTGCCTATCCTGACAAGCGGGTGCAAATGATCACCACTGATGGTTTTTTGTATTCGAATGCTGAACTGGAAAAACGTGGGATCTTGGATCGCAAAGGCTTCCCAGAATCTTACAACATGGACTTGTTGATCCACTTTTTAAACAACGTCAAAAATAATACCGGTGTGGTGCGCGCCCCGAAGTATTCCCATCAGATCTACGACATCGTGCCAGGCGAAGAAGAAGTGCTGGATCATCCCGACATTTTGATCGTAGAAGGGATCAACGTGTTGCAACTGCCGACGCATGAGCCGATCTACGTGTCAGATTATTTCGACTTATCGATTTATGTCGACGCCGACCCAGAGCTGATCGAGCAGTGGTATTTGGAACGCTTCGGTATGTTGTTGGACACGGCTTTCACTGACCCGACCAATTACTACTATCAATATGCCATTGGCGATCGCGAGGCGGCCTTTGATATGGCGCGCGACGTGTGGGATACGGTAAACTTGGTGAATTTGAACGAGTACATCTTGCCTACCAAAAATCGCGCAGATGTGATCTTACATAAAACCGAAAATCATGTCATCGACCAAGTGGCGCTACGAAAATTCTAAGGTTTGAATTTGATACCCTGTTGGCAGCGTGCTGATGGGGTATTTTTGACATGATCGCAAAAAAAGTTCAATTAATGGTTGCGCTTACAGTAATCGATATGATAAGCTTAAATCAAGGCAAGGAGTGGTCGCCTTGCCTAATACCCAACCCAATTTCGATTGGGGAACATTTTCCAGTGATTTTCATGCTTAACGTGATTATTGTTTCGATTTCTACCACGGGTGATAATGACACCTGTGGTTTTTTGTTGTTCATTGTAAGATCACGATCGATCAGTGGTTGCGCTTACAATAATCAATATGATAAGCTTAAATCAAGGCAAAGAAGCTGAGACCTTGCCAGAATAAACCTCTCCTTGTATGGTTTGACTAATATTTTCAACACTTTCAACGATATGCTTCGATTGTGGCTACCACGGGTTCGTTTGAACCCGTGGTAGTTTTTTTTGCATCAAGCATGGCCCTTATCACATATGCTTGTGGAATCAATTCGTAAATCTACATATTATAATAATTGTAATGACATATGTATTCAGCTTAATTATCCATTATAAAATGAGATTTAGTAGACATGAAGATGCTTTTCCTGAATAATGTAGAGATACGATGAAAAACATTTACTTTTGGGGGATCTAAATGAAAACAAAGTCTTTTATGCCTAACTGGGAAAAAGCGTTACTGATTTCGACTGTGATGTTAGGCGGTACCTATGTGGCCATGACCAGTAGTGTGGTGGCACCGACACCAGTGATCGCAGCCCAAGCAAAACAGGCGCAACTCGCAACGATCACCGTGTGGGATGATACCACCAACACATTGTTAAGTAAGACCACTGGCGACATGAGTAAGACCTATTTGAACGTTCCGATTCCAAACGGGTATTACCCTGTGAAGCAACAAATGCTTGGGGTATCACTTCTAGGTGGTGAATTTACTATTCAGCCAAAGGTGAACCCAAGCGGAAATTACATTTTGCATGTGCGTTCGAATCTGGATGAAAGTGGTGCTGTGGCCTCTGGCACTGTGTATAGCGTCGATTCTCAAACCGGCAACACGTTGAAGTTTCAAAAAATGGTCGTTTCAGGATCATTTTATTTAGAAGTGACCGCGCCAACCGGTTATCATCCTGCGCCTAAACAACAGGCACATGCGACAGTCGTCGGTAACAAGGTTCGCATCGATACCCGTTATGGAAACATTGACTTGTTTACGGCAATTTTTGATCCAGATGATATGCCAAACTACGGTAGCACGCCAGAACTTTCTGATGATCGTGCTTTGATCACGGTGTGGAATGACACGACAAACGAAATGCTTAGCCAAACGACTGGCGATATGAGTAAGACCTACTTGAGTGTACCAATTCCCAAAGGCTATTATCCGCTCAAGCAACAAATGTTTGGAGTATCGCTTTTAGGTGGTGAACTTACCATTAAGCCTAAAGAAAACCCAAGCGGAAATTACGTTTTGCACGTGCGCTCTAATGAGGACGAAAGTGGTGCCGTTGCCTCTGGTACAGTGTATAGTGTCGATTCTCAAACTGGCAACACGTTGAAGTTTCAAAAAATGATCGTTTCAGGATCATTTTATTTGGAAGTGACCGCGCCAACTGGTTATCATCCAGCACCGAAACAACAGGCGCATGCGACAGCCGTCGGCAACAAGGTCCGCATCGATACGCGTTATGGAAATCTTGACTCATACACAGCAATCTTTGATCCGGATGACATGCCGACTTATGGAAATGTACCAGAACTTTCAGATGGTCGTGCTTCGATCATTGTGTGGGATGATACGACCAATACGATGATCCGCCAAACCACAGGAGATATGAATAAGACCTATTTAAGTGTACCAACGCCAACTGGTTACTATTCGGTAAAACAACAAATGCTGGGCGTATCGCTTCTAGGTGGGGAGCTGACGATCCAGCCTAAAGTGAACCCAAGTGGCTATTACGTCTTACATGTGCGTTCAAATGAAGACGCAACTGGTGCTGTTGCTTCCGGAACCGTGTATAGTGTGGATGCTCAAACTGGTAAAACAATCAAATTTGAAAAACTTTCGGTTTCCGGATCGTTTTATTTAGAAGTCACCGCGCCATCTGGGTATCATCCAGCCGAGAAACAGCAGGCACATGCGACAGTTGTCGGCAACAAGGTTCGCATTGATACCCGTTATGGGAACCTTGACTTGTATACTGCCATCTTTGAACGGGATTCTGAAGTGACTGAACCAACTATCGTTCCAACGGTTGCACCAACGGTAGATCCGACGAGTGCGCCGACGTCAGCCCCGACGTCAGCACCAACTGTAGCACCAACCAGCGCGCCGACGAGTGCACCAACATCAGCCCCAACTGTAGCACCAACAGTGGCACCAACCAGCGCGCCAACGGTAGCGCCAACCGCGGCACCAACCTTAGAACCAACTGTGGCTCCGACGAGTGCACCAACATCAGCGCCAACGTCAGCTCCAACTGTAGCACCAACCGTAGCTCCGACGAGTGCGCCAACATCAGCTCCAACGGTAGCGCCAACGGTAGCGCCAACGGTAGCGCCAACCGCAGCACCGACCACTGCACCAACTGTGACTCCGACGAGTGCACCAACATCAGCGCCAACGTCAGCTCCAACTGTAGCACCAACCGTAGCTCCGACGAGTGCGCCAACGTCAGCTCCAACGGTAGCGCCAACCGCAGCACCGACCACTGCACCAACTGTGACTCCGACGAGTGCACCAACATCAGCGCCAACGAGCGCCCCGACGTCAGCTCCAACTGTAGCGCCAACCGTAGCGCGCCAACGTCAGCTCCAACGGTAGCGCCAACCGCAGCACCGACCACTGCACCAACTGTGACTCCGACGAGTGCACCAACATCAGCGCCAACGAGCGCCCCGACGTCAGCTCCAACTGTAGCGCCAACCGTAGCTCCGACGAGTGCGCCAACGTCAGCTCCAACGGTAGCGCCAACCGCAGCACCGACCACTGCACCAACTGTGACTCCGACGAGTGCACCAACATCAGCGCCAACGAGCGCCCCGACGTCAGCTCCAACTGTAGCACCAACCGTAGCTCCGACGAGTGCGCCAACGTCAGCACCGACCACTGCACCAACTGTGGCTCCGACGAGTGCGTCAACGTCAGCTCCAACGGTAGCCCCGACTGCCGCACCAACAGTGGCACCAACCAGTGCCCCGACGTCAGTTCCGACCGTATCGCCTACTACCGCCCCGACGAGCGTACCGACAACTGCTCCAGCTCCGATTGCTCACAAAGAACACGACGCCGATAAAGTAACGCCGGTTCAACCTGAAAAGCAAGCAAGATTCCCTAAGACTGGCGAACGCAAACAATCACTTTCGGTAGTCGGAGTGAGCTTGCTGGCTGCAATGTCGTCACTACTTGGCATCTCCTTCACCCGCAAGCGTCCTCGTTGATCCAAAAAAGTCGTCTCTTTGAGATGGCTTTTTTCATCTAAGAAAGGAACCGAATGAATTATTTTCTGACACATCGGCTTTATTCGCCGATTTCAGCGATCGAGAAAATGATGCTTGATCGGGTCAAGCTTTTTCAAGCCTATGACCGCCCAGCAGTATTCGTCAGTCGAGATTATGATCGCGAAGCTGTCTATGCCCTGGAAAAATTTGGGCTACCTCAAGTCGCTTATTTGAATATGTTTGATTATTTTCAAGGCGCTGATGGCCAAATGGTGCCGCAAGCTGATCCTAAGCAAATGATCAAATACGATGATTTTCAAGTGAGTTTGGATGGCTTGCAGGAAACCTTTTTCCAAAATGGTCAAGCCACGGCGATCGTGCAGTATCGCCAAGGTGATCATTCGATCAATACGATCAGTTATTATGATCAGGCGCATCGGCTATCGAGTGTGGACTTGTATGATCCTCGGGGTTTCGTGTCCATGACGCAATTGTTGGATGGCAACGCTCGGGTGCAGACGCAACTTTTCTGGAGCACGCGTCATGAATTGGTTTATGTGGAACGTTATGGGCCGACGGTGACAGGCGAGTGGGGCAATCAATCCATGCAGTTGTTTTTCCGCGGTCAAGTGCGCTTTTTCGAGTCAGTTGAACAGCTGTTTGCGTATTTCTTGGATGACTTGGTGCAAAATGACGCGCAGGCGATGTTTTATGCGGATCGGCACGAAACAGCAGTCGAGTCACTTGGCCTCATGATGTGCTCGGCGCCCAAATATTTGGTGATGCATAGCAGTCACGTAACTTTGCAAAACCAATTGACGATCTGGATCCAAAAAGCCGTCGCCGCCAAGTTTTCCGGCATTATCGTCTCCACGGAAAAACAAGCCCAAGACCTGCGCAAAATGGTGTCACTGCCGGTGCACACGATCCCCGTGCGCTATTTGACCGATGCTGAACTTGACCGACCGCACCAGTTGATCAGCGCGCGACCAAAGCACACGATTTTGGTCGTCGCGCGACTTTCTGAAGAAAAACGCATTGGCGACGCAATCGCCGCGTTCAAACAAATCCAAGCTGTTTTCCCAGATGCCCAAATGAATGTATTCGGCGCACCAATGGCCGGTTATGTGCAACAGCGTAAGTTGGCGGCACAAGTCAAGCAGTTGGACCTGCAAGATCACGTCCACTTCAAAGGTTTTCGTGATGATTTGGATGACATTTATCGTGATGGGCAGGTGATGGTCGTCACCAGCAAGTTCGAAGGCTTCAACGTTAGCATCTTAGAAGCGCTGAGTTACGGCTTGCCAGTGGTGACTTACGCTGTCGACTACGGCCCAACGACTTTAGTGATCGATGGCAACAACGGGTTCATCGTCCAACAAAATACACCAGCGCAATTGGCAACCGCGGTGATCGGATTATTCACGGACCAAGATCGGCTGGCCAAGTTGTCACAAGGGGCATACGCGTCAGCGCGGCGTTATGGCGAAGCCGAAGTTTGGCACCAGTGGAAACAAATCGGTATTTGATGTAAGTCAGAAAAAAGTTCAACTAATGGTTGCGCTTACAATAATCAATATGATAAGCTTTAATCAAGGCAGGGAACGCGACGCCTTGCCGCCTTTCTGTGGCATATCCAATGCCATCACCTATATTGATTTTGACCCAGTCACTTGCCGACTGGGTCATTTTTGTATTTGTGTTGCTGCTGAGCACTGTTTTAAATGGGAATCTTCTCATCCCGATTGACGTTCGGGTTTAATATCAGTAGAATTAATATAATTTCAAAAGGGAGCGTGGAGAAAGCTTGGCAAACCAAGATTACGACAAGATCATCGTACTTGATTACGGCAGTCAATATAATCAATTGATCACTCGGCGGATTCGCGAGTTCGGTGTCTATTCTGAACTCAAGCCGCATACGATCACGGCTGCAGAAGTGAAAGAAATCGCGCCAAAAGGGATCATTTTCTCTGGCGGCCCAGATTCCGTTTATGACGAAGGGGCATTAGGGGTCGATGACGAGATCTTCAACCTCGGCATTCCGATCCTCGGCGTGTGCTACGGCATGCAGCTGATGGCTTATCGCTTAGGCGGCAAAGTGGAGTCTGCTGACAACCGCGAATACGGCAAAGTCGACATCACTGTCACCGACGACAACGCCAAAGTTTTCCAAGGCCTTCCCCGCGAACAAACCGTGTGGATGAGCCATGGGGACTTGGTTCAAGAAGCACCAAAAGGTTTTCGCGTGACCGCCACCAGTGAAAACTGTCCGATTTCAGCAATGGATGATGACGATCGTAAGTTCTACGGCATCCAATTCCACGCTGAAGTGCAACACACCAAATATGGCCATGAGATCTTGCATCATTTTGCTTTTGATGTTTGTGGCGCAAAGGCTAACTGGAACATGGGTGACTTCATTGATGACCAGATCAAAGCCATTCGTGCCGAAGTCGGCGACAAAAAGGTTCTGCTTGGTTTATCTGGTGGGGTCGATTCTTCCGTCGTCGCCGCCTTGTTGAACAAAGCTATCGGCGATCAACTCACTTGTATCTTCGTGGATCACGGCTTATTGCGTAAGAATGAAGCCGATCAAGTGATGGACTCCTTAGGCAAAGGCCTGGGCGTTAAGATCATCAAAGTCGACGCGCATGAACGCTTCTTAGGGGATCTTAAAGGCGTCACTGATCCAGAAGCCAAGCGCAAGATCATCGGCCGTGACTTCATTGAAGTCTTCAATGCTGAAGCCCGCAAGTTGCACGGCATCGAATACTTGGCGCAAGGCACGCTGTACACTGACGTGGTCGAATCCGGTACCGATACCGCCCAAACCATCAAGTCTCACCATAACGTTGGCGGCTTGCCAGACGACTTGAAGTTCAAGTTGATCGAACCGCTCAACAAGCTGTTCAAAGACGAAGCCCGCGAACTTGGCGAACGCCTTGGTATCCCGCACGAACTTGTGTGGCGCCAACCATTCCCAGGCCCAGGCTTAGGCATTCGGGTACTTGGTGAAGTCACTGAAGACAAATTGGAGATTGTTCGCGAATCCGATGCTGTCTTACGCGACGAAATCAAAAAAGCCGGCTTAGACGAATCCATTTGGCAATATTTCACTGTATTACCAGGATTCCGTTCTGTTGGTGTCATGGGGGATGGCCGTACGTATGACTACACCATCGCCATTCGTGCCATCACTTCCATCGACGGTATGACCGCCGACTTTGCCCGCATCGACTGGGAAGTCTTGCAAAAGATCTCCGCTCGCATCGTCAACGAATGTGGTCACATCAACCGCGTTGTGTATGACATCACGAGCAAGCCGCCGGCAACTGTTGAGTGGGAATAGACAGAATCGGCTTATAAATGCCGGTATATCAACGTTTTGATGACTGTCTAACCCGTTCGTGCAACTATCGTGCAACTTCCGGTGCAAGTCCAGCGGTAACTCCGTTGTTTTGAACCTGCGCCACGTCTGATTTAGCGGTCGAAATTTCGACTAGACCATTCAGCCGTTTGGCAGCCTCAAAGTTCATATTCGGATATAAATGCCCGTAAGTTCCGAGCGTCGTCTGAATATCTTCGTGGCCGAGGCGTTCTTTAATCACCAGTGGGTTCTCACCCAGACTGATCAATAGCGAAGCATGTGAATGTCGTAAAGCATGAACGCGGATGCGATGGACGCCTGCCAGAGCTGCATGCCGCTTGATGATTCGCATGACCAAGTCGCGGCGAGTAGGAACGCCGTTGAACGATAGAACAAAATCGGTTTTACACTCAAGCGCTTGTGCTTTCTTCCAATCGGAGAGAAGCTCAAGCGTTTTTGCGTCCAGTGGAATTGTGCGGTTGCTGGCTTTGGTCTTCGGTGTGGAGAAGGAGTAGTTCGTGTAGCTGCGTAACCACAGCGTCTTGTTTATCCGAACCGTACCTTCCTCAAAGTCGATGTCGTCCCATTGCAGGGCGGTTGCTTCACCGATGCGCATGCCAGTCATAAACAGAAACCACAGGGTGAAGAAGCAGAAGTGCTGGTAGAAGTCTTCGATATAGAAGGTCTTGATAACTGCCTCGAATTCTTCCTTCGTCCAGAAGTCCACTTGGTTCTTCACTTTCTTAACATTGCCGACGGTCTTGGTGGGGTTCTCATTCATGAAGCCGAGCACAATGGCTCGTTGAAAGACGCGCGATAGCATGCATTGGACTAAACGGGTGTAACTTTTACTTACTTGACAGGTCATTTGGTTCTGCCATTTCTGTATGTCAACCGGCTTAATCTTGTCCATGTACATGTGCTCAAACATCTTGAAGTGCTTCAAACTGGAACGCCGACTGTCGTAGGTTTGTGGCTTCACTTGGTTCTTGTACCACGGAAGAAAGAATTCTTCCCAGAATTGTTTGAATTGAATGTGTTGTTGGTCACGTTCCGCGACAACTTCCTCTACACTGCCACCGACCATTTCCTTGTAGGCTTTGCGTGCATCACGACGGGTCGTAAAGCCACCAACCTGCTTCTGGATCTTCTCGCCTGTTTTAGGGTCAACACCGAGGTAGGCGCGGAAGTAGAAAGTACCATTTTTGCGTGTTTTGATTGGGTCTTTAGTTGTAGCCATGTTTTATTTCTCCTTTGGTGCTTCGGAGTGCATGGTTTTGGCGAGTTCCGCCAACGTGCGCGTGCTAATTTGGAGACCCAGTATTTCTTCAACAGCAGTTACCGGTACGCGTCCGAGCTTTGGGCTTTTGTAGTAGGGAACACCTTTGCGCACCATCAGCAGCTTGGCACGTCTGATAATGTCCTGTGCGCGTGAGGCACCATACCCAAGAGCAATCAGTTCGTGTTTCGTCATCGTGATCACGTGAACCATATTCTTCTCCTTTCTGGGGAGCACGGATCGTACCGATGCTCCAGTCTACCATCCAAAAGTTACATGCAACAATACCTGGTGCAAAAAATAATACGTGTTTCGTCATCATTCAACCCGGTTCCGACCGGCTATCGAGGATCTCAAACAGAGCCTCTCTCCCTTGTTTCGTCAGGGTGACGTGCAAGTATCCGGCTCACTGGGATAATCGCTCACTCGTGAGAGGTCATGGCGGTATGGAGCCTTCGTTGCTGAATGATGCTATTCAGTTTTCAAAGAACGTCGGCGGCAATTAAAAACCCGCTTCGTTATATACAGACAACGAAAGCGGGTGGAAATGAAAGAGATTGGCGAAAAAAGTCATGTTTTTTTCTGACCGTTTCTTTGTGAAGGCATTGCAAGGTGCTTTTCAACATCGAAACACTTTGCAATGTAGATCAGTTTGATTTGAAGCTCCTGTCTTAAATCCGGATCAATATGCCGTTGCCCGTATCTAGCCTCGTAGTCAATATCACGACCAAATAATTCAAGCAATAGGGTAATAGCGTCGTTATCGTCCTCCTGAACTGCTAAAATAACCGGTACTAGGTTATCGATCTCTGAGTAATGCATCGAATATACCTCCACATCCATTACAGGTTTGTGTATGCTACCCGAATTCGTTCTAGCGCACGCTGACGCCGATAATTTACTCCCTGACTTGTTTTGCCACTACGGTTGCCAATTTCGACATCGCTGAGTTCGTCATAATAATATTGATACAAGACCGTTTTATCCGTTGAGGAAAGGGTGGAAACTACGCTTGATAATTGCTCACTCTCGATGAAGTCTTCGAGATGTTTGATTTCCTCATCGGTCAACCTGAATTCATCTAGATGATACGGATTTTCGATTTCTTCCATCAACCAAGCCTCTAGTGGCGTTTCTTTAATACGCCGAAGGGAGACCTTGTACCGATTGATTCGTTCGTTTTTGAGGGCTTGTTGTACATAGCGAATAAACATCCGCGTCACTTCTTTCTCACTACTCATTGGGTTATCCTCCTGATGATTTATCGGACTACACACTTCCAGACAATTTTTTTGAGCGCTGATGAAAGCAATTTCGAAATATTTATTTGGTAGGCAAATTACAAGTTTAATCCGAACAAGCCCGGAAACTTTCAATGGTAGTCTGTTGATGATGGATTTTTAATGGTCGTTGATTAATAAGCTCAAGTGCTGCCAGGATTTCATCAGTCGTTACCTGGTCAAAGTTAGTCTTTTTCGGGAAAAACCAACGTAACCGTCGATTGAAATATTCATTGGATCCCCGTTCCCATGGGGAATACGGGTGACAAAAATAAACTTTAATCTGGTAGTCTTGTTCTATGGATCGATAATCGGCAAACTCCTTACCATGATCAACAGTTATAGATTTCACTTGGGAACCGAAGGTCCCCATAAACTTTCCAAAGGTATCATTTAAGGTCTTGGCGGTGCGATTAGGGGCTTTGATAGCCCATAGAAGCCGGGTTTTACGTTCTACAAAAGTGACCAAACATGCTCATGACTGACCTCGGCTAGAAAGTACCGTATCGACTTCCCAATGACCAAAAGCTAATTGCTGATTGACAGATTTTGGTCGTTGTTCAATGGAAGTCTCACTTGTAAATGTGCCACGATGCTCATTAGCTCGGCGCTGTCGGACATTTCGATGGTTCTGGTGCAAAGTTTACTTAGGGAGAGTGCATCCTGTATCATGAATTGAAACTGGAGGTTTTCAGATGACTGATCATTTTAAAGGACGGCAATTCAATCAATCAGTGATTACTTTTGCCGTAGGCTACTACTTGCGTTACAACATAAGTTATCGAGATCTAGTTGAAATGAGGACCTAGGCATCACCCTGTGCGGACCTAAACTTGGTGCAAAGCCCAAACATATTGATGCCAAGAAACGCCGCCAGGATACGGACGCAGAGAATCGACGCGGGGCCATTGAACGCCGATTCGCCTTTCTCAAAGGGTCAGTAGGCTTGGACTTAGTCAATACCCGAACAGCTGAGTCAT
>NZ_BAAFZI010000030.1:0-30333 GCF_045862175.1 Lacticaseibacillus salsurae
TAGCGTATAAGACCCGCTTGATGATTAACCATCGAGTGGGCGGTGCCGTATCTAAGCAAATTGTGGTCGTCACGCCATCAGGCGCGGCTCTCACAAGCTCCCAGCTTTAGCTGGGAGTGGTTGACGACTTCTGGTGTAGAGGTGTATCCAACCTTGTTAATCAGTTTTTTCGCAATTGATCAGCGATATCAGAAACAAGGGTGGGGACGTGCTTTGATGAACGTCTTGTTTGAGATTGCCTACGCGAGAAGAAAGATGCTAGGTGCTTACACGTTGTTGACTGTGGAGTCAGTTAACAGTGCGCTTGATTTTTATGGACTGTTTGGATTTGAAAATTATGAAAGGCCAAACAATCGAGATCATACATTTCTCGGGGTGACCATTGATGAAATCGGACAATTTTTGAACTCGCAATCATAATGCGGCAACAGCGGCAACGAAGCCGAGGAATCGACATCAACTCGCTAACAAATAGCTCCGGAGATTCGACTAGTCGAACCTTCGGAGCTATTTGTTGTTTCAAGTTAGTCGCGCAGTTGCAAGTCGCGATTGAAAAATTGCGGGTAAGCTTGATACGCGGCGATCACACTGCCTAAGCTGGTGGCGCCAAGTAACATGAACGTGACCATGATCTGATACATGATGGCTTTGGTGGGATCAACGCCGGCAAAAATCAGCCCACTCATCATGCCTGGTAAGCTGACCAAGCCCACTGTTTTGGCAGAATCGATGGTCGGCGCCATGCCGGTGCGGATCGCGGCGCGGACAATGGAAATGGCAGCTTGTTTTTGGTCGGCGCCTAACGCCAAGCGCTCCATGATCGCTTGGCGCTGATCATGAAAACCGGAATTGAGCTGGCGGTAACACAAGCCGATGGCCACCATGACGTTGCTGGCGATCATGCCGGTGATCGGCACCACTTGGCTGGGGATAAAGGCAATCGCGTGCGCCACTAACAAAAAGCCCAGCGTCAACAACGTCGCCACCGCAATGGCGATCAATGAGATCAACCCAGCATGCGGAATACCATTGGCGCGACCGCGGGCATTGACTGCAGCATTGCCGATAATGATCGCCACCATCAAGCCGGTCAGCCACAGCCGATCAACACGAATAATGTAAGTCAACACATAACCGACCACAGTGAGCTGGATGACGGCGCGAATCACGCCGATGATCAAATCGCGCTCAAGGCCGATTTTTTCTTTGAAGTTGATCGCCAAGGCAATCATCACCAACACCACAGCCAACGTTAACGCAGTCGGCGATACGATCAAATTATTTTGCATGGTCATCCTCCTGCAACCGGCCTGCCACCAAATGCATCAACTGATCGGCATGCGCGACTTCGGTTTCATCATGAGTCACTGAAATCACCGTGATGCCTTGTTGATGATAGGTTTCGATCAATTGATGGACAATGGCTTTGGTATCTGGGTCCAAACCCGTGGTCACTTCATCGAGCAACAACACTTGTGGCGGAAATAGCAAGTTGCGCGTCAACGCCACGCGCTGTTTTTCCCCGCCACTTAAGCTGGTGATTTTCGCTTCCAGCATCGCTTCTGGTAAGTCGACGTTATGCAACGCTTGATGGGCTTTGGCCGAATCAAAAGGCAGCTTGCGAATATCAAACGGAAAGGCCAAATTGTCCTTGACCGTGTCACCAAATAAACTAGGTTGTTGGAAACAATACGACACCAGCTTGCGGTAATCGGTTTTTAAGTAGTCGCTTTGCGGTTTGCCGTTGAACAAAATCGTCCCGCTAGTTGGTGTCATCAGCGTCGCCAACACTCGCAACAGCGTGCTTTTGCCGGAACCAGATGGCCCAGTGATGGTCAAGTTGGCGCCAGCTTCAAGCGTCAAGGTGATATCCTGTAACAACGGTTTGTCATCGACAGTCAATGACACCTGACCCAATTCAAAAACGTGCATACCCGAACTCCTTTGTATTTGACAAGTAAAATTGAAGACGATAAGCTGACCATGAAAAAGGTTTTCAACAGGAGGTCTCTATGTTCAACTATCAATTGGCTGACGGCCAAACTGTGCCAGCATTGGGTTTTGGCACCTACAAACTCAATGGTATCAGCGGTGTCCGCGCGATCCAAAGCGCCATCGACACCGGGTATCGCTTGATCGACACGGCTTACAATTATGAAAACGAAGGCGCAGTCGGCGAAGCGATCCGGCGTTCGTCTGTGGCTCGCGATGACTTGACCATCGTGTCTAAGCTGCCAGGGCGCTATTATCACTATCAAGATGCCATCGACCACTTACAAGAAAGCTTGTTTCGCAGCGGGTTGGATCATTTTGATCTGTATTTGTTGCACTGGCCCAATCCCATGCGCGACGAGTATGTCGAAGCGTGGCAGGCGCTGATCGCGGCGCAAAAATTCGGCTTGGTGCAAAGCATTGGGGTGTGCAACTTTTTGCCAGAACACTTGGATCGTTTGAAACAAGAAACCGGCGTGATGCCAGTGCTCAACCAAATCGAGTTGCATCCGTACTTCAATCAAGCCGCCCAACGCGACGCTGACGCCAAGCGCGGGGTGTTGACTGCCGCATGGAGTCCGTTAGGCCGTGCCAATGCGGTGTTGCAAGAGCCGAGTTTGCAAGCGATCGCCAAAGCGCATGGCAAAACCGTCAGCCAAGTGATCTTGCGCTGGGACTTGCAACTAGGCGTGATGACCATTCCCAAGTCGGCGCATTTCAGTCGCCAACGCGAGAATTTAGCCGTGTTTGATTTTGAGCTGTCTGCGGCTGAAATGGCTACCATTGCCAAATTGACCAAAGTCGATGGCCGCAACAAAGGCCAAGATCCTGCCACTTGGGAGGAACTTTAGAACCACTCTAATATACCACCGTCGCCGCATTTTGGCACCCTGACAAAAAAGCCGCGTCACTTTATCAAAAAGTGACGCGGCTTTGGCGTTATGGTTCAAATTGGGCATTGTACAACTGCGCATAAAAGCCATTTTGTGCCAGCAGGGATTCATGGGTGCCGCGTTCGATCACGCGGCCATCGTCGATCACCAAAATCAGATCCGCCGCTTGGATCGTCGACAAGCGATGAGCGATCACAAAACTGGTTTTGCCTTGCATCAACTTGCTCATGGCCGCTTGGATCAAGGCTTCGGTGTTGGAGTCGATGGCGGCAGTGGCTTCATCTAACACTAAGATCGGCGCTTGGGTGACAAACGCACGGGCGATACTGAGCAACTGGCGCTGACCGATGGATAAGGCGCTGGCGTTTTCCGAAAGGATCGTGTCATAACCATCAGGTAGTTGGGTGATAAAGGTGTGGGCGTTGGCTTCCATGGCGGCTTGCACCACTTCGTCGTCTGAAGCTTGCGGGCGGCCCATGCGAATATTCTCGCGAATGGATAAGCTGAACAAGTAAGATTCTTGTTGCACCACGGTGATCAAATGCCGCAAATCGGCGCGTTTGATGGTGGTGACATCGCGGCCATCTAGCAGCACCCGACCTTGTTGCAAAGGGTATAAATTCGTCAATAAATTCATGATCGTGGTTTTCCCAGCACCAGTGGGGCCGACTAACGCCACCACTGCCCCTGGTTTGGCGACTAAGTTGATGTCATGCAAGATCGTGCGGGTGTCATCATAAGCGAAGCTGACATGATCAAACGCGACGGCGCCATCAGTTTTGGTCACCGATACGGCATTTGGCAAGTCGACTTCCCGCGGCGCGTCGATCAATTCAAACACGCGCTGGGCGGAAACCAGTGACAGCTGCAAGGTGTTGATCAGATCTAACAAGTTATTGATCGGCCCAGTAAAATTCCGCAAATAGATCAAAAAAGTAAAGATCACGCCGACTGTGATATTGCCCACATGCCCTAGAATCGACGCCGCACCGACTGCGGTGATCAACAAATAGGCGACGTTATTGGTCATATTGTTGAACGGTCCGATCACGCTTGACAGCGCTTGGGCAATGAACGCCGCATGGGTATAGCGCGCGTTGGTTTCGTCAAAATGTTTGGTGGTAGCCTCTAAATGGTTGAATAATTGCACCACTTGTTTGCCGGAAACCGATTCCTCAATTTGCGTGTTCAAGCTACCTAATGCCACTTGTTGGGTCATGAAGGCTTTTTGGGTCAAGCGCGCCACTGCGCGAGAAAACAAATACGTGGCTAACGTTGCCAACAGCGTGATGGCAAACAAGATCGGGGATAGCCACAACATGGCCGCGCCCATACCGATGATGGCAATGATCCCAGTGAACAGTTGGACAAATGTCTGCATCAACGCAGTGTTGATATTGTCCACGTCATTGGTCAAGCGGCTCATCACGTCGCCGTTGTCATGGGTGTCAAAATAGCGCATCGGCTGGTGTTGCAAGTTTTCAAACACATCTTGGCGAATCCCCGCGCTGGTGGATTGCGCCACTGCGATCATTAAGCTGTTTTGAAAATAATTCGCTGCGCTGGCGATCACATACACCACTGCCATGATGCCGCAGACGATCAGTAAGGTTTGTAGCTGGTGATGGGTGATGTAGCGGTCGATCACGATCCCGTTGATGCGCGTGCCGATAATCGTGACCGCCGTGGTCACCACAGTCAGGAAAAACACAATGAGCAAATACTTTTTGCTGTCGGCTAAGTAACGCCACAGCCGTTTGACAGTGGTTTGCCAATCGCCGACGCTAACTTTTTCGCGATGGATATTGCGGCGTGGTCTATTCATTTGCATGCCGGCCACCTCCTAATTGCGTGTCCACCAGTTGTCGATAAAAGGCCGAATTTTGATACACGCTGTCGTGATCGCCGCGAGCGGTGATCTTGCCAGCATCTAAGACGATGATCTCATCGCAATCCATCACGTTAGTCACCCGTTGGGAAATGATCAAGGTGGTTTGTTGCTTGCGTGCCTTGGCCAATTGCCGCTTGATGTCGGCATTGGTGCTTTGATCCACGGCGCTAGTGGCATCGTCTAGTACCACAATATCTGGATCATTGGTGAAGGCGCGCGCCAAGTTCAACCGCTGCCGCTGGCCGCCTGAGAAATTCTTCCCGCGCTGTTCGACGGGGGCGTCGAATTTTTGCGGCAGGGTGTTGATAAATTCGCTGGCGTCGGCAATATCGGCGGCTTGGCTTAAAGCCTCAGGCGTGGCAAGACCGCCGAAAGCTAAGTTCGACGCAATCGAACCGGCAAATAAAATCGCATCTTGCATTGCGACTTTGACTTTGGTGTGGACATCCGCCAACGACAGCTGTTGAATATCCACGCCACCGATCGTGATCGTGCCTGAGTAGCGGTCATAACTGCGCGTCAACAAGTTGACTAACGTGGTTTTGCCTGCGCCAGTTGGGCCGACGATGCCTAAGCTGTGCCCATCTGGTACTGTAAAGGACACGTCATTTAAAATCGGCTCGCTTTGCTCAAAACCAAAACTGACATGTTCAAAGGCCACGGCGCTGCCTTGGGGCAAAGTCGCAGTCGCATTTGGCGTGCTTGGTGTTTCATCCAGCACTGCTTGCACCCGCGTGGCGCTAGTGATCGCCCGAGAAAAGGCGGTAATGATATTGGCCGTTTGGATCATCGCAGTGGTGATTTGGATCATATAGTTCACAAAAGCGATGATCTGCCCGTCTGAAATCGACCCAGCGATCGCTAAGCTACCGCCATAACTCAAGGCGATCACCACCCCTAGATTTAGCAGCAATTGGATCACTGGCGCCAAGGTGACTGTGGCCATGGCGGCAGTTTGGCTGGTGGTTTGCAGGTTTTGGTTGGCTTGTTGAAACTGGGTGAATTGATGATCTTCTAACACATAAGACTTAATGGTTTTGGCGCCTTGCAAGTTCTCGCGCATGCCGCGGTTGACCCGATCGACTGCCGCTTGCATTTGGGTATATAGCGGTAGAGAACGGCGCATCACGATCAAAATAAAAATCACCAAAATCGGCATAATGATCAATAAGATAGGCGCCAGATCTGGACACACCAACGTCGACATCACCACGCCGCCCAGCAACAACATCGGCGCGCGAACCATCCCGCGCGTCACCATCATCACCAAATTCTGCATTTGGGTGACATCGTTGGTGATCCGCGTGATCAATGTCGCTGGCTTCAAGCCTTGCGGATCGCGAGAGGCTAAAGCGATCTGTAACATTTGTGAGCGCAGCGACTGGCCCATTTTTAAGGAGGCATAACTGCCTAACATTCCGCAAGTCGCGCCACAAGTCACGCCGATCAAGGCAAACATCAACATCAATAAGGCGTGCTGTAGCACATATTGCCCGTCGCTGTGGGCCAAGCCGTTATCAATGATCTGCGACATCAAAGTCGGCTGTTGCAAGTCACATAGCACTTCGCCAAGCATGATCACCGGCGCCAAGAAAAACGCCAAGCGCGCGCGACCGTGGGTATGATGCATAATAATGGCAAACATGGTTTCACCCCATTCCAGAAAAAAAGCGTCACGAACCTAAGCCTAGTCAGGACTAAGGATCCGTAACGCATCTGATAAAGTTATAGTAGAGCAAAATTTTGAGGCTGGCAAGTTTCACGCTTGATTTTGGTCCCAAAAAGCCGACGCTAGGGCTCAGCGATACCTGGCGGCGACAAAATCATGCAACGGGGTATTCAGCGGAACGAATTTGACCGCTTCAGAAAATGGCACGCTTAACAGGGCATCATCTGCGCCAGTCGCCAGCTTCACCGCCCAAGTTGGGTCATACAACAATTGTTGGCCGATTGCCACCAGTTCCGCATCGTCTAACACCTGCGCGACATCTGCACGCGTGCGCACGCCACCGACGCCGATCAAAGGTAGTTTGCCGGCTAACTGTTCATGGATATCAGCCAGCATGGATTTTTGTTGGTGGTTGGGGTCTTTTGAAACGCGATCATACGCATTCAAGGAGAGATGCAGGTAATCCAACTTGGTGGCTTTTAATTGGTCGACTAACCACAAGGTGTCAGCAAAGCGGATCCCAGGGGTTTCAAATTCTTCTGGCGACACGCGATAACCGACGATAAATGGCCGCTTGGCGTATTGGTCAACGGCAGCAAACACGCTGGTCAACACTTCTTGAATGAAGCGATACCGGTTTTCTCGGCTACCACCATAGGTATCACTGCGGCGGTTGGAATGCGGGGAGAAGAATTGTTGCAATAAGTAAGTATTGGCGCCATGTAATTCGACGCCATCAAAACCGGCTTGGATCGCCCGGCGCGTGGCTTCGCCAAAAGCGCGGACGGTTTCGTGGATCTGCGCCACGGTCATCGCTTTGGGGACTTCGGCGTCTGGGCGCAATGCCGCCACGGCACTGGCAGAAACAGGTTGTTCACCCATCAACGTCGCGGCATGCGTCATGCGCCCAGCGTGAAAGATCTGCACGATGGCTTTGGCCCCTTGGGCTTGGATCGCTGAAGCCAAAGCATGGAGTTGCGGCAACATGTCGTCGGTAGCGATCGACAATTCGCCAGGCCAGCCTTTGCCGCGCGCTTGGACATTGGCAGCCCCAGTGATCACGGCGCCTAAGCCTTTGGCGCGAGCGGCATAATATCGGATCTCGTCTTGGGTCACCGTGCCATTATAGAAACTTTGTTGGGTCGTCATTGGCGACATCACCAAACGATTTGGCAAGCTGACCCCTGATTTGAACGTGAGTGGTTCAGAAAAGTCAGACATTAGCGCACCTCCTGTAGCCAATCCACAGCCTTTTGACCAACGGCGCGGGCGGATTGCGGATTTTGACCAGTGATCAAACGGCCGTCAGCCACCACATATTCGTGATAAGCGTCGGCTTTGGAATAGTCGGCACCAGCGGCTTTGAGCGCGTCTTCAGTTAAGAAAGGGACGGTGTTGGTGAGTTGGTTGATGGCTTCTTCTTCATTGGTAAAGCCGGTGAGCTTTTTGCCTTTGATGAAATCGCCCATCGCCAGCAAGCCGACGACGCCATGACACACGGCGGTGACTAAGCCGCCTTGGGTGTAGATCTTTTGGGCGATGTCTGCTAAGGCGTGGTTTTTAGGGAAGTCCCACAACACGCCATGGCCGCCGGCAAAATAGATCAGATCATAAAGCGTGGGGTCGACTTGCACCGGCGCCAAAGAATGGGCGAGGTATTTTTGGCGAAAACTTTGGTCGCCATAATACGTCCAATTCAAATCATCCATTTGCGTCAAAGAAGCCGGATCCAGCGGCACATAGCCACCTTCAGGGGAGACATAGTCCACGCCGATGCCATTTTGGCTCATGACATCGTGAAAATGCGTCGCTTCAGAAAACCACAAACCAGTTGCGCGGTTGGTACCGTCAAAGCGGGCGTGGTTGGTGACAACGATCAATGCTTTGGTCATGTTATCGCTCCTTATCAATTGTAAGTTACTTTCAGTATACGAGTTCGGTGAAGGCGGGTCAACGCCAGACCGATTCTGATCGCAACTGCACCCATGCCAAAATGGCATCGATAAGGGACACAAAAAGCGCGTCGAGCCGGCTTTTTGAGGCCAAGCAGCTCGACGCGCTAAACGCGTTTCTTCTATATTAATTACAGCAAGTGGATGTCATGCGCGTCGCATTCATCGATCATGGCTTGTGGCCAAACGCTGGCTTGGACTTCGCCGACATGGGCTTTGCCAAGCAACAACATGCATAAACGAGATTGGCCGATACCACCGCCGATGGAGTAAGGGAGCTCTTGCTTCATGATCTTTTGGTGGAAGGGTAAGCTCAAGCGGTCTTCAGCACCAGCAATTTTCAGTTGCTTGGCCATGGCGTCTTCGTCAACGCGGATCCCCATTGAAGAAACTTCTAATTTGCAATCAAGAGGTTCGTACCAGAAAATGATGTCGCCGTTTAATGACCAGTCATCATAGTCAGGGGCGCGGCCGTCATGACGCTTGCCGGACTTCAAAGCCCCGCCGATACCCATGACGAAGACACAGCCGAGTTCTTTGGCGATTTTATCTTCGCGTGCCATTGGGTCAAGATCTGGCCAGCGGTCTTCCAATTCTTGAGTGGTGACAAAGTGAATTTCGTCTGGTAAATGGTGCACGGCTTCTGGGTACTTGTACCAAACTTCATGTTCCATATGTTTGATCACTTTAAAGATCTGCTTCACCGTGGCTTTTAACGTTTCAACGGTGCGTTGGTCTTTGGTGATCACTTTTTCCCAGTCCCATTGGTCAACATAAATGGAGTGGAAGTTGTCGAGGTCTTCGTCTTTGCGAATGGCGTTCATGTTGGTGTACAAGCCTTCGCCTGGCTTAAAGCCAAATTCACCTAAGGCGTTGCGCTTCCACTTCGCCAAAGAATGCACGATTTCCATTTGGTGTCCTGGCATATCTTTCATGGTGAAAGACACTGGGCTTTCGACGCCGTTTAAGTTATCGTTCAACCCGGTGGCTTTGTCGACCATCATTGGGGCAGAAACCCGAGACAAGTTCAATTGCTTGCCGAATTCGTCTTGGAAGGTTTCGCGAATATAGCGGATCGCTTCTTGGGTCTTACGTGGGGACAACTTTGGATCATATCCAGATGGTGTTAATAAATGCATGAACAAAACTCCCTTGATTTATTTAAGGCAAAATAAAAAAGTCTTTTACCCCAATTATCAAGGGACGAAAGACTTTATTTCGCGGTACCACCCAAGTTGTCCGGCATACCCCGGACCACCTCATTAGCGCACGATTTCATGCGCCATCGGATGATAACGTCCCGATCAGACGACCACGTCTACTTTGCTTGCGCATTTGGGGTGGCAACTATGAGAGTGTTATTCAAACGACTGGTGTCATCTCGGGTTCTCACTAGCTCCGAGTCACTGTGCGGCCTGATCGTCTTACTTGTCTCTCGTCAGTTTTTCGCTTTGTTTTAATGTTTGTAATCATAGTCGCTAATTTCCATTTGTGCAAGTGTTTTTCCAAAAAAATTTTAAAAAGCGGCTCAAGCCCTGATTTTTAGGCGTTTACCCGAACCATTTGGCCAAGCGACCGGCCAAACGTTTGCCCCAAAGAAAGCGTTGGCGGCTGTGATGCATCGCCAATACCCGTTTAGGATGACTTAAATAAAATTGTTGATGGTAGTTTTCTGCCGGCCAAAAGGTGGTGGCTGGGCGGATCTCAGTGACGATCGGCTGCCGAAATTCTTGGCGGTTGGCCAAGGCTTGCTTTGAAGCCTGCGCTTGTTGGGCTTGCGCTGTCGAATTGGTGAAGATCACTGGCCGATACGCCGGCCCGCGATCATTGATCTGCCCTAAAGCATCAGTGGGATCGCTGAGTTGCCAGTACAGTTCAAGCAGTTGGGTGTAGCTGATCTGCTTGGGGTCATAAACCACTTGCACTGCTTCAACGTGATCGCTGTTTGGCCCGTGCACCTGAGCATAAGTGGGCTGCGGGAGGCTGCCGCCAGTATAGCCGGATTCAACTGAGACAATGCCTGGCAACGTTTCAAAAGGTTGCACCAAACACCAAAAACACCCACCGGCAAAAATCGTGTTAGGATAATGGGCTAAGGCGTTTTGGTGAGCGGCAAAATCAAACTGCGCCACTGGCTGGCCAGTCAACGTGGCATAAAAATCCGCCATATCAGGCGTTAAGTTCTCGCGCAACGCTAATGGCCGCAAGTTGGCTTCAAGCGTGGCCCAAGCGCGCCGAGGATCGCTTGCCACTTGCTGATCAGCTTGTTGCAACAGTTGGCGTTCAAAGTCAGTGATCGCAGGATTAAATAACAATTGGTGTAGCGACGCTAGGCGAGACATGGCGACCTCCTTGATCAATCAACCGCTTACAATTTAATTGTAAAGGATTGAAGTGAGGGATGCAACTAGACAGCCAGCCGGCAAACTTGTAAACTGAAACATACGTTCGTATTCAAGGAGAATCTCGATGGTCACGCTAAATTTCGCCGCCATGCACGCGCAAAACCCCAAACTCACGCATCCGCTATATACCGCCGCCACGGCGCCGCATACCACCAAACTTAGCGCTAGGCGCGCCAGTTGGGTCAAACGTGGCGAAGCCGTGTTGGCAGTGGCTGAATATTGGTATGGCGAGCAGATTCGGCAAAACTTGTGGCAAACTCTGCGGCCGCAGGTGGTAGATTCGCGCTTAGCGGCCAAGAAAATGACGTGGTTGGCGCAAGTCGTGGGGATGTGCGACGAGTTTGACCTCAGCGCGGCTTTTGCCAACAATCAACCGGTCCAGTGGCCGACGCAAGCCTTGGCGCTGACGCAAGCGCAGCGCCAAGTTGCGTTGCAACATAACTGGCCTAAAAAAGTTGCCGCTTGGGTGTTTGGCAGTGCTGATGCGCCTGAAGTTGGGCTAGATTTGTTGAAGGCTCGCGGTTTTGGGCAACCGCTGGCTGAATTGGGCCAGTTATTGAAGCTTGGCACCACCGACCAGTCGACGATTTTGCGGGCCTTGGTGTTAAGCGTGCCGCCATTTGCGCCGACACCAAAGCTTTTTCACGTGGCCGAAAAAGCCACTGTGCAAAAGCCTGCTGCCAAAACCAAAACACTTGAGCCAAAGCCGGTCGCCGTGGTGCCGCCAGTATTTTTGCATCAGGTGTTGGCGGATCTGCGCCAGGTGCAACAACATGGCGGCTCGCGGCAGCTTATTTTGCCCTTGGCGTTGAATCTGGCGTCTTTGGTGAATCGTTTGCGCCAAATCGATCGTCTCAAAGCCGTGGAATTGATCGCCACGCGCATCACGCACGGCGGGCTGCAAGCTTTGGCGCCGACGTTAGATCAAGCACTATTGATCGACCAAGCGGCAGTGACGATCTTGACGCCAAGCAAGCCGATAAATGCCGCCACACAAGCGGATCTGAGTGAACTGGCCCAAGCGGGTGCGACGCTACTGACGCCGAAACGCCGCAGTTTAGGGGCAAATATGATCAAGTTGGAATTTGAGCGAGTATCGGTGATGGTGATGGGCTCCAGCGACATTACTGCCAGTGACTATCACACGAGTTTGCAATTAGATAGTTTGTGGCTGCAACAAGGCGATTTGTTGGCCAACTGGTGGGGCGAAATGTGGCCGCATGTCATGCCTTTGATCCCTAAAACCACGACCGTTATCGGCCGCCAGTCGCTGTTGTCACATCAAGTTGATGTTTTGGCCAATTTCAAAGCGGCAGTGGCGCAACTGAAAAACCGCGATACGCATGCGCGCATGACGGCCTGGTTGGCCTATCAGCCTAAGCCGCCAGTGGCGATGACTTTAGACGGGCAAGACTACTTTGCCTTGCAGTTTCCCCAATATGATCTGATCGTTGTCGATACTTTTGTCCCCAATAACGCGCTATTTTATCAAGCGCATGGCCAGTTAAGTGAGATTGTGCAAGCCAAAAGCAAACAAGCGTTGTTAGCGCTTGGGGCCAAGCGCGCTTACCACACGGATGTGCCGATCGGGGTGCGGGTGCGGCGAATCTTGCAATCAGGTGGGATAAAATAACCAATCGCGTCTTGGCGAAAGTGGTCAAGGGGCGATTTTTTTGCGGTCTAGGCGCGGCTAGTTTTAAGCGGTTTAGCTCAAACAGCACAGGGGGTTGCTGTTTTCATTTTGACGGGTCAACCGACATGAAAACTGATCCAAGTTTCGGGCGTTGCTTAATTAGAAGGGCGATTTGCTAAGCGCCTCAATTTGAGCCTCGGTGAAGGCTTGAATGACAAGGGCGTGAAAGCCTTGTGACGGTCCGATTAAAAAACTTTGGCTATCCTAAAAAATGCTTGTATTCACAAGCTTTGGCGGTTATCATATAATTTGGAAATTGAACGGGCGCTCGACCAAGCGCCTACGCGGAAACCAACAGGTCACCGAATTTCTAACTCAATAGAAAAGAGGTTCATTCTATGAACAAGCATGTCGATATCGAACGCATTAAAGCAGAAGATGCGATGGCGGATAAGTCATTAGACGAAATCAATGGCTCCGTCGAGGTCCCGAAGAATGCGGGCTTTTTCAAAACCTTAATGGCGTATACAGGACCAGGGATCCTGATCGCCGTGGGGTATATGGATCCAGGTAACTGGATCACCTCGATTGCCGGGGGCGCGCAGTACAAGTACCGATTGCTGGCAGTCGTCTTACTATCCAGTTTGATCGCGATGCTTTTGCAAGCGATGGCGGCCAAATTAGGGATCGTCACAGGTAAAGATCTCGCGCAACTGACGCGAGAACACACCAACAAGTTCTGGGGGATCGTGTTATGGGTGGTTGCCGAACTGGCGATCATGGCCACCGATATTGCTGAAATTATCGGGTCGGCGATCGCTTTGCAACTGTTGTTTAAGATCCCATTGGTGATCGGTATCGTGATCACTGCCTTAGATGTGTTGCTGTTACTCTTGTTGATGCGTTTAGGTTTTCGCAAGATCGAAGCCGTGGTGGCAACGCTGGTGGCAGTGATCTTGCTGGTATTTGCTTATGAAGTGTTCTTAGCAAGTCCTAGCATCACCGGCATTTTAAACGGTTATGTGCCAACGAAAGCGATCTTGCAAAACCGGGGGATGTTGTATTTGACCTTAGGGATCGTTGGGGCGACGGTAATGCCGCATGATCTGTACTTAGGGAGCTCGATTTCACAAACCCGTAAAGTCGATCGCACTGATCGCCAAGAATTAGCCAAAGCGGTACGTTTTTCCACGATCGACTCTAACATTCAGTTGTTCATGGCGTTTATCGTGAACTCCTTGCTGTTGATCTTAGGGGCGGCGCTGTTTTACGGGACGCATTCCAGCTTAGGGCGCTTTGGTGAATTGTTCAACGCCTTGCAAGATTCGCAAATCGTCGGTGCCATTGCCAGTCCACTGTTATCCATGTTGTTTGCGGTGGCATTGCTGGCTTCTGGGCAATCGTCGACCATTACTGGGACACTTTCTGGGCAGATCATCATGGAAGGTTTTGTCCGCTTGAAGGTGCCGTTATGGGTTCAACGGGTGGTCACTCGGGGTTTGTCAGTCACGCCAGTGTTGATCTTCGCTTTCATTTACCATGGTAATGAAGCCAAAATCGAAGGGCTGTTGACTTTCTCACAAGTGTTCTTAAGTGTTGCGTTGCCATTTGCAGTGATCCCGCTGGTACTGTTCACGTCCAGCAAAAAGCTCATGGGCGAATTTGCTAACCACACTTGGATCAAGGTGTGTGCATGGACGGCGACGATCGTCTTGATCTTGTTAAATATTTACTTGATTTTACAAACGATCGGGATCATGTAACGTAGAAAAAGGCGATTCGCCTTTTTTTTATGCCAGAAACTTCACATTTTCAGTGGGGACTTCTGGTATGATGCTTAAAGAAAGGCGGTAGCTCATTGGGTGCAGAGTTTTCGATCACAACTTATTTGATTTGGATGTTTTCCGGCGCGCTGTATCTGATCGGGCTGGCAAGTTTTTATAGCTGGTTACACAAAGAAGCGCGCGGTTATGTGGTCGAGCGCACCAGACGCTTGCTCCTGTTTGCTTCAGGGGCGTTGTTATGTGGGTTCATGCTGGCAAAATTGATGCAAGAAACCGCGGCATTCACCCATGAAATGATGGCGATCAACTTGACTGTGTTGATCGTCACGGTGGTGTATGTGGTGTTAGATAATCATCATCTGGAGCAAGTGGGGTTCAACATTGGCGTGATCGCCGTGGGTGCTTGGTGGTTCATGCCTCAAGTCGCCTGGCCAGTGGCTGGGGTCGCAGCAGGTTTATTGTTGCTGGATTGGGGCTTCGCCGAAGCCATCAATTCGCATTGGTGGTCATATTTATTAGCAATATATTTATTGGCGGCAACGATCTTAGGACCAGATGACTGGTTGCAACATGTCAGCGGCGGCATTATTTTTGCCCAAGTGGTGCAAGTGGCCATTGAAGCCGCAGTGGTACGCGGATACTCGCAATTGATCCGCAAACAAGCAGCGCGTACCAAGCGCTTGGCCCATGAATCGCGATATGACGGGCTGACTGGGCTGCAAAATTTTCGCGCCTTCACCGACGCGTTGCAGGCGGCATATGAGCGCTTCGCCCAGTCTGGTCAACGATATGCGTTGTATACTTTGGACGTTGACCATTTCAAAGCAGTCAATGATACTTATGGGCATTTATATGGCAATCGGGTGTTAAAAGCCGTCGCCAAGCAGTTGCAACAAACGCTTCAAACAGTTGGCTTTCAAAACGCCGTGTATCGCACTGGCGGCGAAGAATTCAGCTTCGTGCTGTATGATATCCAAGAATCAGCGGTGATGGCCGAGCAGATCACGCGGGCGATCCAGCAGGCTTTGGCCCAACTAGTCTTTAAAGTTGACGGGGAGGTGTTTCACGTCACCGTGTCGATCGGCGAAGATCGGGTGTTGGCCAGTGATGAGAATTATTTAGACGCTTATGAGCGCGCAGATGAATATTTATATCAATCCAAGCAAAATGGGCGCAATGCGATCACCTTGCGTGGCCAAACGTTACCCAGACGTTAACTGACTGTCGATCATGGCAGTCTTTTTTTTTGATGACAGCAAACTTGACCCTGTATAGATACCCGTGTACAATCATCGGTAATAACAGGTAGGAGGGTATTATGGGTAAGATGAAATTAGGGTTTGGGATCGGGATCTTAGCAGCAGGCATGTTCGCACTGGGTGGGTGCGCTAGCAATGCCAGTAAGGACCAAGCTGCCAAGCCGGTGACGATTACATACTGGCATCGCATGACTGGCAGTTGGAATACCGCTCAACAAAAAATGATCAAGGACTTCAACGCGTCTCAATCCAAATATAAAGTGGTGGCGCAATCGATGGGCAGCTATGACGCCTTGCAACAAAAGATCATGGCGGCAGCCAAGTCCAAGACGTTGCCGACCATGGCGCAAGCGCCAAATACCAACATTGGCGATTACGCCCATACCGGTTTGATCACGCCGTTTAAGTTGTCGTCAAAAACGCTCGCGCAAGTTTACCCCAGCTTTTTGGCTGGTGGGCAATATCAAAAGCACCAATACGGCATGCCTTATTCAGTCTCGACGCAAGTGCTGTTTGTCAACACCGATCTGGTCAAGCAATATCACTTAAGCATCCCCAAAACTTGGGATGATGTGGCCAAAATGGGTCCAGCTTTAGCCAAAGATAAAATCGCCACGATCGCTTTGGACGCCTCTTATGATGTGGCATTAGAATCCATGGCCCATGAAGCCGGCAGTCCTTTGATCACCGCTGGTGGCAAAGCCAACTTAGCTAGCGAAAAAACCTTAGCGCAAGTTGATCGACTGTTGACGTTGCGCAAAGCTGGCATTTTATCGACGGCTGGCAGTGACGGGTATTTTTCTACCGCTTTTTTCAACAAGAAAGCGGTGTTTGGCATCGCCAGTTCCGCGTCGATCCCAGTGCTTCAACAACAAGCCCCAAAGTCCTTGCACTGGACGACCACGCAGATCCCCAGCGTCAACGGTTCGCATCAAGGCGTGTTGAATGGCAACTATAACGTGGTGTTCAAATCGGCCACAAAAGCTCAACAAGCCGGCGCAGCAGCCTTTCAGAAGTTCTTGTTGCAACCCAAACAAGCTGCTTACTGGGCAGAAAAGTCTGGCTACGTGCCAGTGACACCAGCGGCGGTGCAAAGTAGCGCCTATACCAAATTCTTGGCTGATAACGCCGGTTTCAAAGCCGCGGTGCAAGCTAGTGGTAACAGCTTTGCGTCAACGGTATTTGCCGGTTACGGGGATTATCGCAATGCGTTGTTAGATACAGTGGATGCCACTTTGACGAAGAATGTCGCCGGCGATACCGCCTTTAAAGCCTTACAAGCCAAAACTGAAAAGATCTTGGCAGCAAATTGATCAAGATCGCCATGAGCCGGACATGATCGAAAGTCACGAAATGAATACGATAATTTCCGAGATGTACGCGCGATAAAGCAACGCATTTGCGTAAAAGAGTCCTGCCAAGCAAATCCTAAGATCGGGATTTACTCGTCAGGACTCTTTTACGCTATGCTAAAATCGCTTTATCGCTCAGCCACCTCATTTTTTTGTGCCAAGAGCGACTTTGTTGCAAAGGGGCAAGCGCCGCGATAAACTAGTAATCATTGCCACTGGAGGAGGATCTCATGGAATTAGAAAACGAGCACAGCGTCGTCGAAGCGCTGTATCGCTTGAACACCTTAAATCAAGGCCACATTTTGGCGAAATTGCGTGAGTTGACCTTGACCATCCATCAAGCGCGCAGCTTGTTGTTTATTGCCAAGCACCCGCAAACCAGTCAAAAACATTTGGCAGATTATTTAGGCAAACAAGACGCCACGGTCACCAATTTGGTCAAAGTCTTGGAGAAACGCGACTTGGTGAGCCGCTTTGTGGTGCCTGGCAATGAACGCCAAAAAGCCGTGTCCTTAACTGCCAAAGGCCAAGCTTTGGTGGTTAAGATCCACGGCGTTTTCCGCGATCGTGAAGCGGCTATTGAGCAGCTGTTGTCAGCGCCTGAGCATACTGAATTGTTGCAGTTACTCCAACGCTTGACGCGCGAGCTTAACGCATGATCAACGCGTTGATGCCAGCGACATTCAAATAATACAAAAAGGCCAACAAACCGTTGCCGATAAACGAGATCACGATCAAGGCAAATGGTAAGGTGAACACATGAGACCATGTGTCAAAGTTGAAGCGACCTTTGCGCCGGCCGCGATAGCCGAACACAAAAATCAACAAGATCACAGTGAAAATGATCTGCACACCAAACCCCAAGGTAGGGGAAAAACTCCCTTGGCGTTGTAGGTACAAGCTACCAAAAGCCAGGGCGTCGATGAGTAAACTGAGAAATGGCATGGCTTAACTCCTTAATAAGTGATAGTTGAAAAAGGCGATCGTGTTTGGCATTGCCAGTTGCGTATAACCGCGCGCATGATGGTCACCAGGCATTACTTGAATGGTGACGCTTTGACCAAGCCCGGCTGCTTTGCCTTGAAAGCGCAAGGCATGCGACAGCGGCGCGAGTTCTTGTTGGCTGTTGCAGATCAAAGTCGGCGCCAGATGCTGGTCAAGATTCATTAACGGATCTGCTTTGGCGCATAATTCAGGATCCAAAGCCCCAAGATATGCTTGCAATACATATTTATAAAACGAGGCATCCACCGTGGCTTTATCACCAGTGGCCGCCACTGCCGCCCGAATCGTGGTATGTTGCGCGAGCCATGACGAGAAATCCAGCAATGGGCTCCACGCCACCGTCGGGTAATGGCCAGCAATGTTGAGGTTCAACGCCATGGTGGCGCCAGCCGATGCGCCTAACAAGCCGATCCGTTCACGATCAAAATCATAAGTTGAGGCTTTTAACCAAGCGCAAGCGTCAATGAGATCATTTTGCGCATCAGGAAAACGGTGTACTGGTGCCAAGCGGTAATTGGGGATCGCCACCAGATACCCAGCGTCAGCTAACTGCTGGCCAAGATCAGCATCTTTGTGTTTATCGCCGCGGATCCAGCCGCCGCCATGAAAGTAAAGGATCGCCGCGTGATTGGGGTGATCAGGCAGATAAAGATCTAATTTTTGCAGTGCATCGCGACCATAAGCCACATCAAGAATTTCAGACATAAGACATCCTCCAGAATAATTTAATTATACCGCGAGGCGTCACGTGAAACCAACCGTCTAAAGGAGGAGAAAATGCGCTTTACTTTTACCATCACCGCCAGCCGGGATACCACGATCCGAGTGGTTTTAGCCGACTTTGGCGTCAGCCATCGCTTATTAAAAAAGTTATTTGACGCGCATTTGGTGTGGGTCGATCAACACCCGGCACTGCACAATCGCGAGGTGAAAAAAGGGGCTTTGGTGCGCTTTGACTTGCCAGATGACGGTACCGTGGCGTTAAGCGCTCACCCCATTGAAATCGTGCAAGAGTTGGCCAACTGGCTGATCGTCAACAAACCGGCAGGCTTGGCTAGCGTGCCAGGTCCTAGCTCGCCTGATGATTCGCTGCTCAATCGCGTGGCCGGCTGGTTGCATCAACAAGGTTTCACCCATCCGCAACCGGCGATCATCACGCGCTTGGATCGCGACACCACAGGATTGGTGTTGGTCGCCAAACATCCTTTTGCCCAAGGCCGCTTAGATGCGTTAGGCGTCAACGGGCAATTAAGCAAACATTACTTGGCCGTAGTATCCGGCGTGTTGCCGCCAACTGGTCGCATCGATCGGCCGCTGGCTTTGGCGGCAGACGGTATTCATCGTGAGGTCAATGCCAGCGGCCAGTCGGCGATCACCGAATATGATGTGTTGACACAAGGGGCGCAAGCGGCGCTGGTGCGGGTCCATTTGCTCACTGGGCGGACGCATCAGATCCGCGCGCATTTCGCTGCTATCGGCCACCCGGTAGTCGGGGATGAGTTGTATGGCGGAGACTTGCGTCAGTTTGACCACCAGTTGCTCCAAGCCAGCGAACTTGAGTTTACCGATCCGTTCACAAGCCAAGCGGTGCATGCACAATTGCCGCTACCTGAAGCGTGGGAGGTAGCCATTAAAAAAGTCGGAAAATAAAATTTTCCGGCTTTTTTGGTTTATTTTGTTGGCCGCGGTTTTTTCGTCGAAGCCAAAGCAGGTTTGTTTTGCAGATCCGTGCGCACCACCAAAACGTCGCAAGTGGCATTGCGCGTAACATATTCAGTCACACTGCCGATCAACAAACGTTCAACGGCATTCAAGCCAGTGGCGCCGATCATGATCAAATCGATATTGTGTTGTTTTGGCATATCGCGGGCGATGATGGTTTTAGGGGCACCATATTCAATGGTGTAACTGACTTTCTTCAAGCCGGCATCTTTCGCCTGTTGGATATATTTTTCCATTGTTTGCTTAGCGGTTTCGGTGACTTGTTCGACCATGGCGGAGTCAAAACTGGACACGTTTTGAAACGCGCGGGTGTCGACGGTGTGCACCATGAACAATTCCCCGTCGTTACGCTTAGCAACGGCGATCGCTTTTTCAAAAGCCAATTCGGATTCGTAAGAGCCGTCGATCGCAACCAAAATGTGTTTGTATTGTTGTAACATGTCTATCACCTCTTAACTTTATTATAGAGCATTGGCGCAAAGAGTGAAAGCCGTTTACATATTGAGAAACTTTGGCAAACTCACACCGAGCAACCCGCCACCTAGCGCTCCTAAGATCAAAGCGCCGATCTGTAGCCAAGGGTTAGGCACGAAGGCTGCGACGACCGCCAGTAAGCCGGCAATGAGCAACAGCAGGGCATAATTGAATAAGGTCTTACCCAATTTTTCTGGGACTTGTTTCAAGGTCAAAAAGCCTTGTTGACGGTGCGCCAGCAAATAGCCGGCTAAAGCAAATAATACCAAAGCATAGATCAGCATGATGACAGTCATAGCGGACTCCTTTAAGTCGTTTCTAAGTGTATTGTACCTGCCGCTGCCAAGTGGGGCAACTGGATAAATGATGGCACAAAAAAACCGGCCGAAGCCGGCTAAGTCGCGAAGACTTGATGAAAGGCTAGTGGTACCGTTATCTTCCCGTTCTGTTGAAACCCGCTAATAAGCAAGTGGGTCCAAACGTCCAAGGCGTTAGCGATTCAGTGATAGAATCGCACGGCATTGGGCTCTGATGGTCCCAAGGTCTCGAAACTGTTCGGTCAACTGAATTATGGGAAGCGCGCATACCTTAGGTGACTTCCATGGTTAAATCATAGCATGAACCACGCACAGATGCAAGTGATGCCCCAGTGCAAAACAGCGAGGGGACAACGTTGGTAGCGCTGTTTTGCCTAACACTTTCAATCCTGGTTGTCAACTTATCGCCCTTGGAGCTTGCGCAGTTGCGCCAAACGCTGGGCCAAGGCTTGCTCATATTTGCCAGTGGTTTTTGGCGTGTAGTAATGCCGATTTCGCAAGGTTTCTGGCAAGTAGTCTTGTTTGACCCAATCGCCGGGAAAATCATGCGGAAACTGGTAGCCGACGCCATGACCTAACGCCGCTGCGCCTTTGTAATGGGCGTCTTTAAGGGGATCTGGGATCGCGCCTGAATGTCCGGCTTTAATGTCGGCTAAAGCGGCATCAATGGCGTTGATGGCAGTATCGGATTTTGGCGCTAAGCATAAGTCGATCACCGCATTGGCCAACGGAATACGACCTTCTGGCAGGCCTAAGCGCTCTGCGGCTTGGATCGCCGTTAAGGTCCGGTTAGCAGTTTGCGGATTGGCCAAGCCGATGTCTTCATAGGCAATCACCAGCAGCCGGCGCAAAATACTTGGCAAGTCGCCAATGGTGATCAAACGGGCCAAATAATGCAACGCGGCATCCACATCGGAGCCGCGAATACTTTTTTGAAACGCCGAGATCAAATCGTAATGCGCATCCCCGTCAGCGTCGCCGTCAATGGCGCGTTGTTGCAAACACTGATGCATGATCGCTTCCGTGATGGTGATCTGTCCGTCAACTTCAGAGGTGGACAACACTGCCAATTCCAGGGCATTTAACGCTGAGCGCAAGTCGCCATTGGTGGCATGCGTTAAAAATTCCCGGGCTTTTGGTTGTAGCGCCACTGGATACTCCCCTAAGCCCCGCGTTTTATCTGCTAACGCGCGCGTCACGGCTTGATCGATATCGGCTGGTGTCAGTGGCAACACTTGAAAGATCTGCGTGCGGCTGCGGATCGCCGGCAGAATGCTCATATAAGGATTTTCAGTGGTGGCGCCGACTAATACGATGCGGCCAGATTCCAAATGCGGCAACAAAAAGTCTTGCTTGGTTTTGTCCAAGCGGTGGATCTCGTCTAACAATAAGATCACGGTGCCAGACATTTTGGCTTCTTCAGCGACGATCTGCAAGTCTTTTTTGGTGTCAGTGGCAGCGTTCAAAGTGCGAAACGCATATTTAGTGGTGCCAGCGATCGCACTGGCGATACTGGTTTTCCCAGTACCAGGCGGTCCGTATAAGATCATGGAGCTTAAGCGCAAAGCTTGTACCATGCGCCGAATGATCTGGCCTTGGCCAACTAAGTGTTGTTGGCCGACCACTTCGTCTAAATTTTTCGGGCGCATGCGAAACGCCAGCGGTTGTTGCATGCGATCACTCCTTTGCAGATTTTTTTCCATCATAGCACAACTCAGTGAACTTGCATGTCACACCCAGCGTGTTACGATAAGATGACAATGTAAAAAAGGCGGATGAGTAGCGTGTACGACTACGGAAAAATGATCGACGAATTGAATTTGATTGGCTTGCTGCCACAAACTCAGCTAAAAATGACGGTGCAGTTAGGCGCGGCAGCTGCACACTTACCAAAATCACCTTATTGGCATCAAACTGGTGACAACTTAACGGTCACCTTGCCTTGGTCAAGCGACTTGCGGCAAACCACCCGGTTGTTGTCAGCGGTTTTTGTGACTTTAGCACGTTTGGGACAAACAACTGAATTGGGCTCAAATCCGTTCACATTGGCTTGGGTATTGCCAGAAACTTTGATCCACACAGCGTATGAAGCCATTGCCGATAGCCAAAATGCACCCAAATATCCAGAATTTCATAACGGTTGGTATTTGCGTGAAAGCTTGGCTTGGGGCAAAGTGCAACCGCAACTGCAGCAAATGTTTGGCGCGGCGCAAGGCTTTGATCTGACTTTGTTAGGCCAAGACGTTGACACCAAAGGTATCGTCGGTTTGCAAATGGCTAACGTGCCGATTTTGGCCAATACGTCTACTGGCAGCCAAACCACGAGCTTGTTGTGGCTTCAAGCGGCGCTTTGGGGCGTGTTAGGCAACACCTTGCCCAATGATCTGGCCAAATGGGGGACACCTAGAGTCTTGGACCTAGAATCCGTGCGGGTGATGCAGCGCATGCAGCCTGGGTTGCGTCGCCAGATCCAAGCGCCAGATGATGGCGTGCATTTAGCTGGCTTTCCACAATTGACGTTAGATGATCAACTGTTATTAAGTGCGGCTTTAAAATTAGGCAAAAAAATCGCCGTGTTAGACGACACGACGCCAGTACTTCAAATCGATGATCAGATCATTGCCGGTGGGGCTTTAGGCAATTCGCATTCCGCTGCGATGTTGGCCAAATCAAAGCCTGCCACCAAAGCGATCTTAGCCCAACATCATTTGCCGACGCCACCAGCTGCGATCTATACCAATTTGCCGCAAGCGCTCCATGATTTTCACACCAGCTTCGCCAACAAAGCCTTGGCCATTAAACCGACGATCGGCCGCGATGGCCAAGGGGTGCGCGTGTTCATGTTGCCGCCAACAGAAACTGAATTTCGCGACGCCGTCACTCAAGCCTTACAATTTGGCCCGGTATTGATCGAAGCGTATGCCAAAGGCGCCGCTTACCGGTTGTTCGTGCAAGATCAACAAGTGGTTGCCGCCATGGAATTGACCCCAGCGAATATTGTTGGCGATGGCCGGCGCAGTATCGCCGCATTGGTCAGCCATAAAAATCTGCGCCGGCCTTTAGGGTGGCAACCGGTGGTGTTAGACGAATTGGCGCAAGCCATGTTAGCTGCCCAAGGCGTCAGTGCCGATCAAGTGATCCCGCGGGGGCATCAAGTGTTATTGCGAGCGACGTCTAATACGCGTTTTGGTGCAGATGGCTATGATGTGACTGACGACTTGGATGCCGGCTACAAAAAAATCGCCGTGCAAGCGGCGCAAGCTTTGGGACTAGAAATCGCTGGTGTGGACTTGGTGATCGCCAATTTGTATCAAGCCTATGACCCAGAAAAGCCAGGTCTAGCAGAGATCTTAAGTGTCACGGCAACGCCAGCGATCTGGCCGCATGCCGTGGCGCAAATGGGCACCAAGCGCGACTTGGCGACCGGGCTATTGACCCGTTTGCTTGGTTGATGTTGGGCTTAAGGCCCGCGCCACGTTCAAGGTGCCAGCAAGCGATTCGCGCAGCACTTTGCGTTGCTTGCCCGTTAATTTTTGGCCAGCTAACGTCGGTTGGCTGGCATTGTCGTCTAATTCGGATAATAGATTCGCCAATTGGACATCGACATCAGCTAACGTTGGCGTTGCGCGGTGTTCAGTGCGCCCTAATAAATAATCCAGCGAAACGCTGAAATAATCGGCTAAGCGCCGTTTGGTGGCGTCATCTGGTTCGCGGACGCCTTGTTCATAGGAAGAATAAGCGGATGCGGAGATCCCTAGCGATTGCGCCAAGTCCACTTGCCGTAAGCCTTTGTGTTCAGTCCGGAGCTGTTTTAAGCGTTCTGCGTTCATATGAAAATTCACCTCATTATTGTTAGCTTACAATACAAATTGTATAGTTGAAAGAAAACCACAATTAGGGCATTTTTAAGTTGACGTTGCACGAATTGTGACGTAATTTTGTAGTAAGCGGATACGAGATAGGAGTGACTCCGGATGCGCGATTGGCTGGTCGCAAAGCGGAAGGCGCAGGGGCTGACCCAGCGTGAGTTCGCTTTACTGTTAGGAATTCCGGTGAGTACGTTGGCTGCTTATGAACAGGCGACGCGCTCACCGACAGTTGCCAGGGCCAAGGTCTTGGCGAAGAAGTTAGATGTTGCTTGGGAACAATTCTTCGATCCGAATCATCAATGAGAAACTGGCTAGTGCCCATGCACTAGCCAGTTTTTGCATTAAGAAAAGCGGTCAAACCAGCTGTGCTTGGGTGACTTTTGCGGCGTTTGGGGTTTTGGTAATGCGATATCGGCAACGTTGATGGCATGCTGGTTGACCACCAATAAGAAAAAACGTTGCGGATCCAAACTGGCCGTGTCATCATTGACCAGCGTAAACGCCAGCCCTTGCGCTTTGACAGCTTTCATATAAGGTGCAGTTTTGGCAATGTCAGCTTTGCCATTCAAAAGCACCTTGTAAGTCGTATCATTGGCGTAAGCTTTTAAGGCTGCCACAAACGCTGGCAAGGTGGTGGCAGCAGATGATTCTGCATTAGTGATCGCCAAAGCCACCCGCTCGCGCAGTGAGCCTAAATACAAGCGACGTTGATCAGGCAAAGTTTGCGGATTGCCGTTGAGACTTTGCATCAAGCGGTCAGTCGGATCTTGTTCAGCCAAGAAAATCCCTCCATATGGTATCATATACTCAGATTGTAACACGTCGCATCGGAGGTTTGTAGATGTTTGAAGAAACCGATTTCAAGGTATTTGATCACTTGACCCTAGACGGCCGCTTGACCCGCATTCGCCGAGACTTAGATCCAAAGTTTGCACAAGCAGGATCGGTGCTGTTAGCTCACGCAGCTGACTTGGGGATGTCGCACTTATATGGGCATATCGCCAAGCATGCCCGGCGCCATAAAAATCCGCCAGTTGATACGTGGTTGGCGTTATCCACTAGTGCGCGTGGGTATAAAATGCTGCCGCATATCGAATTAGGCTTTTGGGATGATCGGCTGTTTTTGTGGGTGGCGGTGTTGCAAGAAGCCAAAGCCAAGCAAGTCGACGTTGCGGCAGTGACGCCTTTGGTGTTGGCCTTAGATGACAGTTTCGAATTGGCTCATGACCACACAGACAAACTTGGGGCCAAGCCGTTGACCGCAGCAAATTTAACGGCGCAAACTCAGCGTTATCAAACGGTTAAACGCAGCGAATGGCTAGTTGGTAAAACCTACTTGCGGCAGGACCCGCTTTGGCAAACACCGCAAAGTTTGTGGGCCGATATTTTGCAGCGGTTTGACCAATTGTTGCCGATTTATCAACACCTGATTTAAAAAAGCGGTGATCAGCCAGTTATGTTGGCCGATCACCGCTTTTATCTCAGTCGAATGAAACAAAATCGCCTGCTTGCATCAAGGCTTTGACAAAATCCGGTACAGTTTCGGTGCGATTCCAATCGCGCTGCCACTCACAGGCCAATTGCGCGTTGGTGACCAAGTGTGCGCCAGCTTGTTCAATGCGGCGCAAGGCGGTTTCATGGGCGATGGTGCTGGTGCCGCCAACGGCATCGACGACTGGATACACATCATAGCCTGATTGCAGCGCGTCTAAAGTTGGAAACGCCAAGCAAGCTTCCGTCCATAAGCCCACGATCACCAAGTTGGTGCGCCCAGTAGCCGCCACGGCTTCGACAAATTCTTTATCTTCCCAAGCATTGATATTGGTGCGGTCATAGCTGACCACGCCTGGCATCAACTTTTTTAAAGCCGGGATGGTGTCGGTATTGCGGCCAGATTCGACATTCACAGTAGAAAGTACGATCGGCACCTGATAGCTTTGCGCCAGTTGGATCGTCATGGCGACGTTTTTGATCAACGTCGGGTGGGCGATGCTTTGGATCGAGTTGATCTGTGTCGGTTGGTAATCGATTACCAACAAGGCACTATTTTCCGGGGTCAATAAGTTGTCAGTGCGCGGATCGCGTCTTGGAAAACTAGTCATCACAAACCTCCATTTTTGACGATTGGGACATTCAACGTCCATAGGCTACACCCAAAGCGCCAAACTGGGAAATTTGAAGCAAAAAAATACCGCCGATTTTGCTCGGCGGTGGTCGATTTATAATTCTGGGAACCAGATCTTGATTTCACGCGCGGCACTTTCAGGTGAATCTGAGGAGTGCACCACGTTTTTGATCGGCTGTTGGCCCCAAGCGCGGGCGTAGTCGCCGCGAATGGTGCCAGGCATGGCGTCTTCTGGCTTAGTTGGGCCAGCCATTTTACGAAATGAGTTGATCACATCCACGCCGGTAGCGACGATGGCGACCATTGGCGTTTCCATCATGAACGCTTCAATGCCAGGATAAAACGGCTTGTCAACCAGTTGCGCATAATGCGCTTGTAACAAAGCTGGGGTCGCTTGGATCACTTTCAAAGCGGTGATGGTGAAACGGCGCTTTTCTAAGCGGGTGATCACATCCCCGATATGACCGGATTTCACCCCATCTGGTTTGACTAAGATCAACGTAGATTCTTCTGACATAACGTCCTCCTCAAAACTTCTGTACCTTCAGTTTACATTTTTGAGGAAATGATTTCCAGCAGTTACAGAAAATTTGGCGCATCAAAAAAGCCGACTGGGTTCAGTCAGCTTTGGCGTCATTGCGAGGTGTTTGGGGATGCAAAATGCGATAAGTGGCGGCTTCGGCTTCATCGTAAACAGATTCTGGGCCATTGGGACCATTGGTGATGATCAATTCATACCCATAATGATCCAAAAACGTCAGCTGTTCGGTGCTGATCCCCGTCACATGGCCAGGCAACACGCGACCATCGATTTTAATGTCGAGTTGTGGGCTGATACTCAACTGATGTGATTTGGTGGTGACTTCATCTAAAAACCCGAAGTTGCCGGTGTAGGTTTGGGCTAAGGCCAATGCCGGATTTGCTTTGGGTTTGTGCAGATGCGCGACCATTTGCGTTAAACTCCGCATAAAATTGTGAACTGGTCTGGCCATTTGCCTTGCCTCCTGACAGATTGATTAACTGCTTTCATCATAACACGTTGTTTGCTTAAACTGATTACAAATGGCTGACACTAATAAGACAAATCTAGTGAAACTTTGTTATGATAGAGTTAATACCACGAAAGAAGGGTTTGTCATGTTATTGGGGACGATCGGCACCAATTGGATCACCAAACAATTTATTCAAGCCGCCAAACAAACTGGCCAGTTTCAATTAGCCGCAGTGTATTCGCGTCATGAAGCCACTGGCCAAAAGCTCGTTGATGCTTTTGGCCAAGGCCGAGTCTATACCGACATGGCCCAATTTTTGGCCAGTGATGTTGAGGTCGTGTATATCGCCAGCCCCAATGCCTTGCATGCCCAACAAGCCGTTGCCGCGATCAACGCCGGCAAGCATGTCTTAGTGGAAAAGCCACTCGTGACGCATCCCAGCCAGCTGACTGCGTTGCAACAAGCGCTTGATGCGCATCCTGAGGTGATGGTATTTGAAGCGATGCGGCAGTTATATGATCCAAACTTTGTCGTGATCAAAGCCCAGATCGCCAACCACCCAGTTAGTGGCGCGACGTTGACTTATATGAAGTATTCGTCGCGTTATGATGCGTATTTAGCCGGTGAGAATCCGAATATTTTTTCGACCAAGTTTGCTGGTGGGGCGTTGATGGACCTAGGGGTATACTTGGTCGGATCAGCAGTGGCTTGGTTTGGCATGCCCAAGCAGGCGACTTACTTGCCACACTTGTTGGCTAGTGGCGTCGATGGCGACGGGGTAGCGCGCTTGGCTTATGACGATTTTGATGTGGCGTTGCGCATGGGTAAAACCACCAACGCGCATGCTGGATCGGAAATTTACTTTGGCCGCGACACGTTAAGTTTTGATTCGCCAGGCGAGTTGAATCAGCTGACTTGGCTTAGCGACGAGGCACCACAAGCGCTGTCAGTGCCACATGCGGACAACCCCATGGCTGAAGAAGCTGCCTTTTTTGCCCGCGCGTTGACGCAACAAGATCACGCTGCATTTGTCAAACAATGGGCGTTGGCCAAGCAAGTCCATCACGTGATGGGCCAGTTGCGCGAAGGTACCGACTTGGTTTTTGAAACTGATCCAAAATAGGAGAACATATTGATAGCAGAAGCATTTCGCCCTTTGTGGCAAGCCGCTGGTTTTGACCAGCCGACGCAGATCCAAGACGCTGTATATGAACCACTGAAAAATGATGTGAACGTGGTGGGCTTAGCGCCGACTGGTTCAGGCAAAACCTTGGCTTTTGGGTTGCCGTTATTAGAGAAATTAGTGCCAGGCGACGGCATTCAATTGTTGATCTTATCGCCTTCGCAAGAATTGGCGATCCAAACGCGCAATGTGTTGCAACCCTACGCCAAAGCCGTGGGCATGCGCGTGATCGGTGTCACAGGTAACGCCAATGTCAAACGCCAAAAAGAACAGCTCAAAACGCATCCAGAAGTGATCGTCGGCACTGCTGGGCGGTTAATGGAGTTGGCCAAAGCGGGCACGTTGAAGTTGCACACCTTGCAAACCATTGTCGTAGATGAAGCTGACGAATTACTACGCGAACCAGGCTTAGATCAAGTGCGGGCGATCACCATGGCCAGCCCTGCTGAAACCCAAATGGGCTTTTTTTCAGCGACTGCCAGTCCGATGTTGTCAGAATTGGACAAATGGTTTGGCATTGAAGCCCAAACCATTGACGTGCGCAAAACCGATCATACCCAAGGCGTGGTGCAACACCTGTTTGTTCAAACTGACAATGCGCATCGCGTGGAGTGGTTGCGCGCACTGGCCCATTTGGATGATTTTCAAGCGTTGGTATTTTTCAATAACAACGGCCAACTGGAAAAAGTGGCCAGCATTTTACATCACCAAGCTGTTAAATATGCCGTCTTGTCGCGTAATGATCGCAGTATCAACCGCGCCAATGCGTTAGCGGCTTTTCGCAAGCACAAAGTCACCTTGTTATTGGTCACGGATCTGGCAGGGCGTGGCTTGGACTTAAAAAAGTTGCCAGCAGTCGTGAACTACGGGGCGCCTAAACGAGCAGAAGCTTATATCCATCGTGCCGGTCGCACCGGCCGCATGGGCAATGCCGGTTATGTGGTGACGCTAGGCGACGACCATGATCGCCGCGACTTGAAGAAACTGGTGCCACAATATGACTTACGCCGCGGGTATTTAGTCGATGGCCACTTGACCACTGAAGCACCAGCCAAGTCGACGCCTGAAGCGGCTGTGCCGACACCAGTTGCAACCAAGCCTGTGCCTGCTGCGAAACCGCGCGTTGCCAAGCCAACACCTAAGCCAACCGTCAAACACAAGAAAAAGCGGTTGCGTGATCAGAAAAACAAAGGCAAACATACTGCGAAATAGACCCGGGGGGATCATTCATGAAATTAACCAAAACGCTGGATTGTCCAGCAAGCTATTTTTACACCAAAGTCATCGACTCCGTGTTATATGACATCAAACAAAATACCGGTGAAAGCTTGAAACCAGAAGCTTTGCAAGGTTATGAATACAAGAAAATGGTCGGTGGCAAAATGAACGCCCGTATCAAGATCACCAAAAATGTTATCAACCGCGCTTATGCGTTTGAAACTGACATGACCAGCGGCAAATACACGGTGGCTTATGACATTCAAGAGACCCAAGATGGCAAAGTTCAAGTGACCTATCAAGAAGGTAGCCAATTCAACAGTATGACGCGTGATTTTAACCAAAAGCTCATGATGTTATTGCTGGGTCACAGTCGCAAGAAGTCGTTGATCCAAATGCTTGAACAAATCGCTGCCAGCTATCATCAAGCTTAGTTTGGTTAACCCAAATAGCGCACCGCTGCTTGCTTAGTGACCTTTACCCCTAAAGTTGGAACACAACTTTGGGGGTATTTGTATGACTAAGATTTCAGTAGAAACTTATATCGAAGCCGTAGAGTGTTATCTTACCAGCAACGAGTCAAAGAGACGGGTTGGTG
>NZ_BAAFZI010000031.1:0-29963 GCF_045862175.1 Lacticaseibacillus salsurae
GCTAGCTTTTGGTTTCGTCGCTTAGAGCATAGCACGGGTAGCCTTATAGGTGCCCTATTATTTTGTCATTTAAAACGGGCCTACACTCTTAGCGTTGGATTTCTCCAACACCAGAAAGTGTAGACCCCTTTTTTTGTCCCCAGTGCTTTTCAAAGCGCCTTTAGCCGTAGCTAGCTGTGTCGGCGTTGCTTTGAAAAGCACGACGCCACTAGTGTCAATTCAAAGCGCCCTTAGCTGACCAGGTAGCCTAGCATCAGGGTTTGAACCGCATTTTGGCTCAGGTCCTATTGCGTAGCTAGCTGTGTCGGCGTTGCTTTGAAAAGCACGACGCCCAAACATGATCTAGCGTGCTTATTTGAGTCATATGTTGCCGCGAATTTGCTGTTGAAGGGCATTGAATCGACTCTGTGTTAAAAACCAAGACGTTGGCGCCATTATTGATGCGAAAATTGCGAGAAAACCCGTCAAAAAGGCCTTTACAGCCTGTTTGGCGTCCTGTATAATTACTATTGTTGTTGAAACGACATGCCGTCTTAGCTCAGTTGGCAGAGCACTTCATTCGTAATGAAGGGGTCGCTGGTTCGAATCCAGTAGACGGCATTTTTCTCAAATCACGGCACCTTGGCGACATCAAGAATACCGGCAAATCAACATTTGAGCCTTTCCTAATTTCGATTAGGGAAGGCTATTTTTGACTTCGACAAACTGATGAGCACGCGCGTTTCATCCGCTTTCAAGGATGAAACTTATTCGAATAGTGACGCGTCATTCTGTTAAGTGTGATTGTTTGCGAACTATCGAACAATGGTGCCCTTCACGTGAGGCACAGACTTGCCAGTCTCGATGCAAAGTCGACGCTCAAGGATAAGGCGGCATGACGAAGCAAGTTAGGTGAAACCCATCCCAGTGACCTGAGGCTCTTGGCTCTTTGACGACGAACATGCCCACAAAAATACCGCGTGGTTAAACGCGGTCACAAAAGCTTTTTAGCGAAAACGCAGATCGTTTTTCGGTGGTTCTGGGGCGGCGATGATCGGTGGGGCTTGCCAGTAGTAGATGTCGACGTTTTTGGTGTCGTAAATGTGGTAATCGATGCTGAGTTCGTTCAAGCTATGCTGCATGATCGAAAAATATAGTGGCAGTGGCGCTTTTTCTAAGCCGGCAGCCACGACCATCAAGTATTTGGCCATGTCGGCAAACACCGATTGGGTGATCGGGGTGGTGATTTTAAAGGTGAGATCGATATAGCCCAGATCTGCGGTGTCGCGCGTGTAAGTGGCTTTTTGCAAAGGAAAGCCGCCGAAATTACCGGCTGTTTTCAACACATCCACGACATGGCGCAATTGGGCAGGTTCGAAGGCGGGTTTTTGAAACATCAAATGCCAAGTCGCCAAAGGAATCACTCCTATCTGTGTTATAATTCATGCTATCTGGAGGTGAGCACGTTGATGAAAAAAATCTGGATCATGGCTGTGCTTGGGGTGGCACTGGCGGGTTGTGGGCAAAAAAAGCCCAGCGCCACGGCGTCATCTAAGCCAAAAACCGTTATCACTACCAAGCAGTATACCACGACGCAATTACAAAAACGTTACGTCAAAATCGTTGATGCAGTGGTCACACCGTTAGATCTGGCGTCATATTCCAAACCCACTGCCACGATCAAACAAGCGGCAGCCACTGGCAAGCAACAAATCGCAGATGTGCAGCTGCAACTTGCCAGCAACAGCGGCCAACCAGCGCTGAACAGAGCGCTAGAACACTTAGGCAAAACCGCCACGGCGATGCTCACGCAAATGGTGGGGCAAGATCAACAAACCTATAACGCGACCGCCAAGGATTTCTTGAGCCAAACCAGTACCATTGCCAATACTTATTTTAATGGGAAGTTGCCGACGAAGCTGAAAGTTTATAGTCAGCGCATGAATCATGATACCAGCAGTCGCAACTAACTGCACCAGCCGAAGCCTTCCAGGTTTCGGTTTTTTTTGGCGGCAACAGCGCGTTCATCATTTTCTCACCAAAAACGGCAATGTGTCTAAGGATGATGAACACACGTTGAACCAACGCGGTAACAAGGCGCTTTCATGAGAAAGTTTGCGGCGATTTGTCATTAGATTCCTGCTGGCGTATAATGGAATAATGATTCGTCGCTATTTTGAGGGAAGTAGCGCGATCGTCACTAGGTTTGGTTACGAATTCCTAGTGAGAGGTGTTTTTTCAAATGAACCAAAAAGCAAGCGACCACTCGTTCCTCGGTCATCCGAAAGGCTTATTGACCTTATCGATGACCGAATTCTGGGAACGATTCAGTTACTACGGCATGCGCGCCATTTTGATCTACTACATGTATTATGCCGTGACCAAAGGTGGGTTGGGCTTTGACAAGCCGACTGCGCTGTCGATCATGTCGATCTACGGCTCATTGGTATACTTAAGTTCCACCATCGGCGGGTTTATTTCCGACCGATTGCTGGGCAGCCGCAAAACCGTGTTTTGGGGCGGCGTGCTGATCATGATCGGACATCTCGTGTTGTCATTGCCATTTGGCGCTGGCGCGTTGTTCGCATCGATCGGCTTGATCGTGATCGGGACTGGCTTATTAAAGCCCAACGTGTCTGAAATGGTCGGGTCTTTATACCCTGAAAATGATGCACGTCGGGATTCTGGCTTCAGTATTTTTGTCATGGGGATCAACTTCGGCTCATTGTTGGCGCCGATCATTGTGCCTTGGGGCCAAGCCCAATTCAACTTCCATGTCGGCTTTTCGTTTGCCGCCATTGGGATGTTTATCGGTTTGATCTATTATGTCATCGCCGGCAAAAAAACCATCAATCCCAAAGACAATGTGGCCCCAGACCCAATTTCGCCTGACGAATTGAAGCCATTAGGGCTGAAAGTCTTAGCCGGTTTAGTGGTGCTGGCCGTGATCTTAGGGATCATGGGGGCCACTGGTACTTTCAATATTCCCAATATCATTACCTTGATCACAATTGTGGCCATCGGCGTGCCGGTGTGCTATTTTGTCGCCATGTTGCGCTCGAAAAAAGTCACGAAAACCGAGCGTTCTCGCGTCTGGGCGTATATCCCGTTGTTTATCGCTGCGGTGATCTTTTGGGCGATCGAAGAACAAGGCTCAGTGGTGTTGGCAGTGTTTGCCGCTGACCAAACCAAGCTGAGCATTTTCGGTCATGCCATTTTGCCTGGGAACTTTCAATTATTGAATCCACTGTTTATTTTGATCTATGGCCCGATCTTCGCTTGGTTGTGGGTGCGCTTAGGCAAACGCCAACCAAGCTCACCAAAGAAATTCAGCTATGGCTTGGTATTTGCCGGATTGAGTTATTTGGTGATGGTGATCCCAGTGATGATGTTTGGCACTAGCACCCGCGTATCGCCATTATGGCTGGTATTGTCATGGGCCATCGTCGAAATCGCTGAAATGTTGATCTCGCCGGTAGGCTTATCCGTGACCACCAAGCTGGCACCCAAAGCTTTTGCCAGTCAAATGATGAGTATGTGGTTTTTGGCCGACGCTGCGGCTCAAGCCATTAACGCCCAGATCGTTAAGCTCTACTCCCCAGCAACTGAAGTGATGTACTTTGCTGCAGTGGGGATCGCGTCGATCGCGTTTGCCGTGATCTTAGGCTTCATGGTACCGCGCATCGAAAAACTCATGCAAGGGATCAACTGATCGCTTGCAAAACGCCTTGGCGCCCCGATCAACATCGCGGTTCCAAGGCGTTTTTGTGTTGGTAAGACGCGACGGTGAACTGACGCATTTAGGTTGTGGTAAACTAACTTAGAGGTGAGCCGATGAAAATTGCAGTCAGTGTGGATAATCATTTAGACGTCAACAAATTGCCGATCAACGAAGTCGTGGCGCGCCAAGCGGCTTATTTAACCGCGCAACACGCCGCCGGCTACTTTAACGCTGGCGACACGTTTAATGACTTCACCAAAAGTGTGGCGTTTTTCCAAAACTTACAAGCGCATGTGGCGTTTCCGGTCCGCTGGTTGGCTGGCAATCACGATTTGGTCAATGGCGCTTCCTACGAACTCGCGCAAAGCCACGCTGATGCGCTGTATTTTCATGAGCAAAGCCTGAAACTCAACCACACGGTGATCATTGGCAACAATGGTTGGTATGATTATTCGCTGGCACCAACTGACTTGCATAAAACTGATGCGGAATTTGCCCAATGGAAGCGCGCCTATTGGATCGATGGCGCGATCCCGCAACCAGTTTCCGATCGTGAGCGGATGCAGCGGGTGTTGACTACCACCGCCCAAGCTTTAGATAAAGCCAAGGGTCAAGCGGTGATCTATTTGACCCATTTCGTCCCGCAACCGGCGTTTATGGTGTATGCGCCAAAGCATCCGCATTGGCAAATGGCCACAGCGTTAATGGGCTCTAAGCACTTAGGGGCGCTTTTAGAAGCTCGCGGCGTTGACGCCGTGGTGTTTGGACACTTTCACAAACGCGATGTGCCGCAAACTATCGCCCATACCACTTATTATCATCAGCCGATGGGGTATGGGTTGCATCGCTTGAATGAATGGGATGGCAGCGATTGGTTTGAAGAATGGCGCAAAACGCTGGTATGGCTTGAAGTTTAGCGAGATTTTTTGCAAAAAAGGCTTGCGTCAGCTCGGAAAATTTTGTATATTATTAAAGTTGATTGACGGAGGATTAGCGAAGAGGCTAAACGCGACGGACTGTAAATCCGTTCCTTCGGGTTCCTAGGTTCGAATCCTAGATCCTCCATATATCACTGGGGTATAGCCAAGCGGTAAGGCAACAGACTTTGACTCTGTCATGCGCTGGTTCGAATCCAGCTACCCCAATCAAGCGACTCATCGGCCAGATGGGTCTTTTTTTAGCATCACTGATAAAGCGCATACATTCATTGCTCTGAATGTGCAGGTGCCGCATGTAGGCAAACCTGCATGAGCGGCCTTGTCAGCAAACCAGCCAACGCCAAAACCAATTCGCGAAAAAATGCGCGTTGACAGTGATTTTGGCTTAGACCAATCTTGACAGGCGCCATGGTTATCGGTAAATTGGAGACAATAACACAAACGGAGGGCTTTTTGATGAAATTAGGGTTCATTGGCGCCGGCAACATGGCGCAAGGCATTATTGACGGGTTGTTGAAAGCACATACTTTTGCCCCGGCAGATATCGTGATCCATGGCGGACATGCGGCCAATTATGAAGCCTATGCCCAAACGTCTGGCGTGCAAACCGTGGCGTCAAACACTGCGGTGATCCAAGCTTGCGACGTGGTGGTGCTGGCGGTCAAGCCGCTAATGGCCCAAGACGTCATTGAAGAGATCAACCCTGCCATACAAGCCAAAACCACGCCGCTGTTATCCTTGTTATCTGGGGTATCGTTGTTGCAGATCGAAGGCTTTTTAGGCACCAAAGACTATCCGCTGATCCGGGTGATGCCAAACTTGAATGTGGCGATCAATGAAGGGATGACGGCGTATGCAGCCAACCCAGCGGCGGCTGACATCAAAGCAACAGTCGTGGCTTGGTTTGATGATCTGGGCGAAACCATTGAACTGGCGGAAAAGCATTTTTCCACGTTTGTGGCGTTGGCAGGGTCTAGCCCAGCGTTTGTTTACATGTTTATCGATGCTTTAGCGCGCGCTGGGGTCAAACACGGCTTGACCAAAAAGCAAGCCGATAAGATCGCGGCGCAAGCAGTGTTAGGTTCTGGTGCGATGGTGTTGCAAAGCCCAGAGTCGCCTTTTGACTTGGTGGACAAAGTCTCTAGCCCTGGTGGTACCACGGTGGCCGGCTTGTTGGCCATGCAAGCAGCCGGCTTTATGCCGTCAGTGGTGGCAGGGGTCGATGCCACCATCGCCAAAGACCAAGAGGAACAATAGGCGGTTGCTTTTTTGGTCTATACCGGTTATCATGAGCAGGTAGACCAATCAGGAAAGGACGAGTTGCTGTGGAATTCCCAGTATATATTCAAATTCATAATGCCTTGCGCGAACAAATCGAAGCCGGCAAGTGGCAGATCGGTGATCGCATTCCTAGCGAACGCGAATTGGCGGCCAGCTACCAAGTGTCGCGGATGACGTTGCGCCAAGCGATCCAAACGTTAGTCGATGAAGGCATTTTGGAACGCCGCGTGGGGGCAGGGACATTTGTGGCCAACCGCAAAGTGCAAGAAAAAGTTTCTGGGGTCACCAGTTTTTCTGATGTGATGGTTGCCCAAGGCAAAGTGCCTTCCAGCAAAACCGTGTCTTATCATGTGGCCAAGCCGTCGATTTCTGAAACCGAAAAGCTCAAACTCCCAGATAACGTGCAAGTGTTGCGCATGGAGCGGGTGCGCTATGGCGATGGCGTGCCGATCTGCTTTGAAGTGGCGACGATTCCTTTTGACTTGATCAAAGACTTCTCAAAATCTGAAGTCACCACGTCGTTTTACCACACCTTAGAGAAAAAAGGCGGCTATGTCATTGGCGGCGCCCAACAAACTGTTGGTGCCACCACGGCTAGTGAGCGCATCGCCGATTACTTAGAGATCAAACGCGCAAGTGCGATCTTGCGCTTGCGGCAGATCTCATTTCTCCAAGACGGCCGGCCATTTGAATATGTGCGCACGCAATACGCCGCTGACCGCTTTGAATTGGTATTGGAACGTTAAGAGATAAGACACCGCGTGAAGTTTTTCACGCGGTGTTTTGCTATCTGTCGTGACCCGCGGTAAAATGGTAGCAATACGAAATGAATTCGCGCACACCGCGTAAAAAGTGAAAGGTCAAAACATGACATACGAAGATGACGGGCTCGCCCTCCATACCGATTTTTACGAATTAAATATGATGTATACCTACTGGAAACAAGGCATTGCTGAAAAAAATGCGGTATTTGAAGTTTATTTCCGCGATCTGCCTTTTGGTAGCGGCTTTGCCGTATTTGCTGGGTTGGAACATGTGGTGCAGTATTTACAAAATCTGCATTTTTCCGATTCTGATATCGCTTATTTAAAAGACGTCACTGAATATCCGCAAGAATTCTTGGATTATTTGGCGAACTTGAAATTTACTGCCACAGTGCGCTCTGCTGTGGAAGGCGATTTGGTATTTGACAACGAACCGATCCTACAAGTCGAAGGACCGCTAGCCCAAGGCCAGTTAGTCGAAACCGCCATTTTGAACATGATCAACTATCAAACTTTAGTCGCCACTAAAGCGGCTCGCATTCGCGCGGTAGTTGGCGATGATCCGTTGATGGAATTTGGCACGCGCCGGGCGCAAGAAACCAGCGCGGCAATGTGGGGAACGCGCGCTGCTTTTATCGGCGGGTTCAACGCCACGTCCAATGTTCGTGCCGGCAAAGTGTTTGGCATTCCGATTTCTGGGACTCACGCACATTCATTGGTGCAAGCTTATCAAGATGACTACACAGCGTTTAAAGCTTATGCCGAAGTCAACCATGATGTGACCTTCTTAGTGGATACTTATGACACCTTGCGCTCTGGCGTGCCAGCAGCGATTCGCGTCGCTAAAGAAATGGGCGATAAAATCGACTTTCAAGGCGTGCGGATCGATTCTGGGGATATGGCGTATATCTCCAAGCGCGTGCGCCAACAACTTGATGATGCCGGCTTTACCAACACCAAAATCGTCGCGTCTAACGATTTAGATGAAAACACCATCCAAAACTTGAAAATGCAAGGCGCCAAAATCGATACTTGGGGTGTCGGGACCAAAGTCATCACCGCGTTTGATCACCCAGCTTTAGGCGCCGTGTACAAGTTAGTGGCCATTGAAGACGATCATGGCGAAATGGCTGACACCATCAAATTATCCTCAAACGCCGAAAAAGTCTCCACCCCAGGCAAAAAGCAAGTTTGGCGCATCACCCGCCATGCCAATGGGAAATCTGAAGGCGATTATGTGGCGTTAGCTTATGAAGATGTGGAAAGCTTGGAAGAATTGTACATGTTCCATCCAAACTTCACCTACATCAACAAAACCGTGAAGGATTTTGACGCGCGGCCACTGTTGCAAACGATTTTTGATCATGGGGACTTGGTTTACAAGTTGCCTGACTTAGTCGATATCCGCAAATTCGCCATGCAATGCGTCGAATCGTTGTGGGATGAATATACCCGGGTACTCAACCCGCAAGATTATCCTGTTGACTTGTCACAAGCCGCTTGGGACAACAAAATGGCGATCATTCGCCGCATCAAAGAAAAGATCAACTGGCGTCAAGCCTGATCGAAAAGCCGAAACCAGCGGCGTTGGTTTCGGCTTTTTTGTTCGCAAAAAAGGTTGAAATCGGTTTATCGCGTGGCTTGCTAAATTTTATCAAATTAATTTGTAATTTATTATGATATGGCCTATACAATTTTTTATGGTTGGGGTATTCTTGAACCAAATCAAAAGCCGTGCTTGGGAGATTTGTAACAATGACGATGAATGTTTTTGGGGTCCATGTGGTAATGGTGATGCACTTGGCAGTGGTGGCTTGGCCGCTATGGGTCGCGCAGATCCTAGTGGCGGTTTTCTTCACTTCTGGGTTTATCGGCCATTACCAAGATCTATATGACTATGCCTTTAGTGCTGAGCGCACTGCAGGCAAACGCTGGGCGGCGCGCATTGGCTTGATGGTGATGTCCATTGGCGTGGGGATGACCTTACACTTAATGGGTTATGTCGTGGGCAATAATACCGTGATGTTTCATAATGTCGGGTTATTTTTGGTGCTGTTTCCGCTACTTGATAGCGGGATCTCTTGGTGGGAAGTCGCCATTCGCGCCGGCGCATTATTATCGGTGTGGATGATGCATCATTCACAAGCGTTAAGTAGCCCACAATATGATTTAAGTTTGTTGCTTTTGGTGATCGGATTTGTGGTGATGCGGCGGTATCGCGTGTATATCCGCAAAACTTTGTGGGCATCCATCGGCATGTTTGCGTATGCTGGGATCATTTTCTGGGCGCTGTTGCCAGCATTTTCCGCACCAAGTGACCGTTTATTTATCATGATCCGCAGCATTATCATGTTTATTGCCATCGCTGGCATGGCGGCGATGCTTTGGATCCGCGAACACAACGCCGACATGAAAAATGCCCGCTTGCGCAAGTTGGCTAATTACGATCAATTGACCAATGCCAAAACTTATTCCTTGTATCAACGCGATTTGACCCATTGGTTTGATACCACCCGCGCAGCTGGGCAACCGTTGAGTTTAGTGGCGCTTGATATCGATCATTTTAAGCAGATCAATGACCATTATGGCCACTTGGCAGGCAATGCGGTATTGATCGGCGTGGCCACGACGTTGTCTGAAGTGCTTGCCCGCTTCGGCGATTCTCATCAGATCTATCGCACTGGTGGTGAAGAATTCAACATCGTTTTTCCAGACAAAAAGCCTGACGCCGTGGTGTCGATCATCACCGCCTGTTGGGAAGCTGTGCGCAAATCGCATTATACTTACGAAAACTTCGACATTGCTGTGACCTTGTCGATGGGAATGACGGCTGTGCGGCCTGAAGATACGTCCATTGACGACACTTACAAGCGCGCCGATGACAATTTGTATCTCTCCAAGCACGCCGGCCGCGACACCATCACCGTTGAAGGGGAAACGGTTTACTCACGCAACGACCAAGATATGATCGCCACGTATTCGTACTTTACTCAAGGCATCATGCAAGTGACCACTGGGCAGCCGCATCGCTATCGCAACGAGTTGTTACTGCGCTTATTTGACCATGAACATGATCGTTGGGTCCTGCCAGATATGTTTGATATTTCTGTGGAAACCCAGATCAGCTTGATTCAAAAGGCGCTGGCGATGACGTCGATCCGCCGCTTAGCCGTTAATTTGACGACGGCGCAGTTTTCAGATGAAGCCGTCGCCGAAAAGCTGTCCGCTTTTGCTACTAGCAAGCAAGGTCCAGATGAGCTAACTGTGGAAATCACCGATGTCCCAGACATTTTGACCACGCGTCAGATCACGGCGATCTACCGTGCTCATGGCGTGCGCATCGATATCGATGATGTCGGTTCAGACAACTCATATGAAGTGGTGCATGACTTGTTGCCTTATGTGGACGGGGTCAAATTTGCCATGCAAAACTTGCGCCACGACAATCCCACCAAATTGATGCGCGAGCGCATTGCCTTTTGGGTGAAAGTGGCCAAACAAACCCACTTGGACTTTATTTTAGAAGGGGTGGAAAACGCCGAAGAAGTGGCCTATGCCAAAGACCAACTCGGCGTTGAATTCTTCCAAGGGTATTACTACTCCAAACCTTCACTGCCTGATATCCAGCGCTGATGACGTCTTTGTTCCCTGATCGGAACAAAGGCTTTTTTGGTGAAGTCACTAGCGCAAATGGCGTCAACGCGATATAACAAGATTAATAAACTTCTGAGGTGCCTGATGAAAAAAGTCTTATTACCAAAAATCGCCGATGATTTGAACGATCACTATTTAGCCAAGCGTGGCTATGCCGTGGTGACTTGCGATAACCCTGGTGTAGATGAAATTTTACAACTGGCCAGCGATGCCGCTGCGATCATGATGATCTCAAAGCCGATTCCCAATTCCTTATATGCCAAACTGCCGAATCTAGAGATCTTGGCGCGCCGTGGCGTCGGCTATGACGCCATTGATGTGGATTATGCGGCAAAACAAGGCGTTTGGGTGACCAATGCGCCAGGTGCCAACGCCCGCTCAGTGGCAGAAATGGCGTTAACAGATCTATTGATGTTAGCACGGCGCATTCATGCGGTGGATCAATTGACCCGAGCAGGGGACTGGACTGGGGCGTATCAAGGGTTATTAGGTCATGAACTGCTTGGCGCTTGTGTGGGGATCGTCGGCGTCGGCCACGTCGGTCAAACCTTGGCTGATATTTGCCACGCGCTGGGGATGCAAGTGTTGTTATATGACCGTCACCCTAAAGCCGATCAAACCGCTGGTCAGTATGTGTCTTGGGACGAGTTGTTTCAGCGCGCTGATTACGTCAGCGTGCATCTGGCTTCAGTGCCTGAAACCAAGCATTGCATCAGCAGCCATGAATTTGAATTGATGAAGCCCACAGCCAGTTTGGTGAACTTAGCGCGAGGGGCCGTGGTCGACACCGATGCCTTAGTGTTGGCCTTGCAACAGCATCAAATCGCCCAAGCCGCCTTGGACGTGTTCGAACAAGAACCGCTGCCAACGACTCATCCGCTTTATCAAATGCCCAACGTGATCATTACCCCACATATCGGCGCCAATACCAAAGAAGCCAACCGCACCATGGCCATGATCGCCGCCAAACAAATCGATTTGGTCTTATCCGGCCAAAAGCCTGAGTATCCAGTCAACCATCCTGATGGTTTCTAATCTTAAGGCGACGGAAGACTTGCAAGCCTGAAGTGCGACAAAGTGGCCAGGCTTATAGGTAGGGTTCCAGGTGTAAAGGACGACCAAGTGGCCAGGGTTTACGGGAATGGGTGGAAGGTAGCCGAGGCGACATGGTGAGATTCCTGTTAGCGACTGGTCGCTTACAGGAAGCCGCAGCAAAAGATCCGGCGGGTGGCGAGCACAGCGAGACATCCCGGCTAGCTTTTGCGAGGACCCTCACCATGTCGCCTCGGCTACCTGGAGCCCATTGCCGTAAACCCTACCCGTAAACCCTACCCGTAAACCCCGCGCATAAACATCGCCGCTTTTTGGCAGGTTAGCGCACACGGTGGCTACAAGAAACGTTGATTTAATGGTAGAATTGGAAACATGAGTGTGGAAAACACACAACAATTATGAAAGCAGGGATACGATGATCTCAAAAGATAGCGTCGCTCACGTGGCTGAACTTTCGCGGTTAGCTTTTAGTGATGCAGAGCTAAACCAATTCACCAACCAGCTTGACGACATTTTAAACATGGTGGATCAACTCGAACAAGTTGATACCACAGGCGTAGCGGCCACGACGCAATCCATCCACTTGCAAAATGTGATGCGCGAAGACGTCGCCGTTAACGACACCAACACAGCAGATCTGTTCAAGAACGTGCCAACGTCAAAAGGGACCTTGATCCAAGTGCCTGCCATCATCGACAAGGAGGAAGACTAGTTTGGATTACTTTAAAACTGATATCGACACCTTGCATGACCAATTAGTCGCCGGCACCATGACGGCCGCGGACTTGACCAAAGAAACATTGGCGAATATTGCCGCCATCGATCCTGACATCGACGCTTTTTTGAACTTGAATGATCAAGCGCAAGCGCAAGCCGCTGCCGTTGACGAAGCAGGCATCAATGCCGATCAACCCTTATCTGGCATTCCAGTGGGGATCAAAGATAATATCGTCACCAAAGACTTGACCACCACTGCCGCTTCGAAAATGTTGGAAAACTTCGTGCCGATCTATAACGCCACAGTCGTTGAAAAACTCAACGCCGCTGGTGCCGTTAACGTCGGTAAGTTGAACATGGATGAATTTGCCATGGGCTCTTCCACCGAAAACTCCGCATTTAAAACCACCAAAAATGCTTGGGACCACACCAAAGTACCAGGGGGCTCTTCAGGCGGTTCTGCCGCCGCAGTCGCTTCTGGTCAAGTACTGGCCGCATTAGGGACTGATACTGGTGGCTCGATCCGCCAGCCAGCGGCGTTTAACGGGATCGTTGGCTTCAAGCCAACATACGGTCGGGTATCGCGTTGGGGCTTGATCGCTTTTGGTTCCAGCTTGGATGTGATCGGCACGTTGACTCGCAGCGTGAAAGATTCTGCGCGCGTGTTGAACGTGATCGCCGGCCATGATGACAAAGATGCCACCAGCGCCGAACTTGAAGTGCCAGATTTCACCGCCAAAATCGGTCAATCGATCAAAGGCATGAAAATCGCGTTGCCTGAAGAATATTTAGGCGAAGGCGTTGATCCGCAAATCGCTGCGGCGATTCAAAAAGCCGCCGATCAATTCCGCGCATTAGGCGCCACGGTTGAAACGGTTTCCTTGCCGCATACCAAATACGCGGTGCCAGCTTATTACATCATTGCCAGTTCTGAAGCCAGCTCCAACTTGCAGCGCTTTGACGGGATCCGTTATGGCTTCCGCGCCAAAGACGTGAAGAACTTGACCGATGTGTATGTGCGTTCGCGCTCTGAAGGCTTCGGCTCAGAAGTCAAGCGCCGCATCATGTTAGGGACGTTCTCGTTGTCTGCCGGCTTTTATGACGCGTACTTCAAAAAAGCCGCGCAAGTGCGGACGTTGATTTCAGAAGACTTCAACAAAGTCTTTGAAAACTACGACTTGGTCATGGGCCCGACGACGCCAACGACGGCGTTTGGCATCGGCGAAAAAGTGACTGATCCGTTGACCATGTATATGAATGACATTTTGACGATCCCAGTGAACTTGGCTGGTTTGCCAGCCGCATCGATCCCTGCTGGCTTTGTCGATCACATGCCAGTGGGCTTGCAACTGATCGGCAAGCATTTTGATGAAAGCACGATCTACCAAGCCGCAGACGCATTTGAAAGCCAAAATGATTACCTTGACTTGATCCCAGGAGGTGCACGTTAATGAACTTCAAAACGACCATCGGCCTGGAAGTCCATGTCGAGTTAAAAACCAAATCTAAAATGTTCTCCCCATCCCCAGTGTCATACGGGGCAGAACCAAACACCGAAACTAACGTGATCGACTGGGGCTTTCCAGGCGTTTTGCCAACCATCAACAAAGGCGCTTATTCTTATGGCATTATGGTAGCGTTGGCGTTGCACGCTGACATCACGCGCGACACCCACTTTGATCGCAAAAACTACTTTTACCCGGATAACCCGAAAGCCTACCAAGTGACCCAAGCTGAACAGCCGCTGGCCACCAATGGTTGGGTGGAAATCGAAGTCGACGGCAAAACCAAGCGCATCGGGATTGCTGAACTGCACGTTGAAGAAGATGCCGGTAAAAACCAGCATGAACCAGACGGCTATTCATATGTCGATTTGAACCGGCAAGGCACGCCGCTGGTAGAAATCGTCTCCAAGCCTGACATTGCCAGTCCTGAAGAAGCCTATCAATATTTGGAACAACTGCGCCAAATCGTGCAGTTCACCGGCGCTTCTGATGTGAAAATGGAAGAAGGCTCCATGCGGGTGGATACCAACTTATCTGTCGCTCCCATTGGCGCAGACGCGTTTGGGACCAAGACTGAAATCAAGAACTTGAACTCCTTTAACCATGTGCGCGACGGGTTGGCCTATGAACAAACGCGCCAACAAGCCGTGTTGCGTGCTGGCGGTGAGATCCGTCAAGAAACGCGCCGGTGGGATGTTGACAAGAAAGAAACCATTTTGATGCGGGTCAAAGAAGGCGCGGATGATTACCGCTACTTCCCAGAACCAGACTTGCCACCAGTACATGTTTCTCAACAATGGATCGACCAAGTGGCATCATCCTTGCCACAACCTCCAGCGGCGCGGCGGGCGCATTATGTGTCTGATTGGGGCATTCCCGAATATGACGCTGGCGTGTTGACGCAAACGCTGGAAATGGCGAACTTCTTTGAAGCCACTGTGGCCGCTGGCGCTGATGCTAAGTTGGCATCGAACTGGTTGATGGGTGAAGTGTCTGGGTACTTGAACGCACAACATCAAGAACTTAAAGATGTGGCGTTGACCCCAGAACACTTGGCCCAAATGATCATTTTGATCTCTGATGGCACGATTTCTTCTAAGATCGCCAAGAAAGTCTTCAAAGAGATCATCACCAACGACACCGATCCTAAGGCTTTCGTTGAAGCCAAAGGCATGGTCCAATTATCTGATCCTGCAAAACTGACGCCGATCATTGACGCCGTGTTGGATGATAACCAACAATCCATTGACGACTTTAAAGCCGGCAAAGACCGGGCCATCGGCTTTTTGGTGGGGAGCATCATGAAGCAGACCCGTGGGAAAGCCAACCCGAAAGTGGTCAACCAGATCTTAATGGCTGAAATCAAGAAACGTTGATTTATCAAAAAGTCGCGACCAAATTGGTGGCGGCTTTTTTGATGACACGGATGGTGGCAAGTGCCTTTTGGACTAGCTTTTGGCGGCTGAATCGCGCATAATTAAATTAGAATTTTATTGTGAAAGGACGTGCAAAATGACTCAACGCGCACGATTGATCTATAACCCAACCAGCGGCAATGAAGGCATGCGGCGCTATGTTGCCGACATTCTAAATGTGATGGAACAAGCCGGCTTTGAATCCAGCGCCTTTCAAACCACGCCAGAGCCATTTTCTGCCAAAAAAGAAGCCTCTCGCGCCACCCTTGACGGTTTTGATCTGATCGTCGCAGCCGGTGGCGATGGCACCATCAATGAAGTGGTCAATGGCATTGCGCCACATCGCCACCGTCCGAAAATGGCGATCATTCCTGCCGGCACCACCAACGATTATGCGCGCGCTTTGGCGATCCCTCGCGAAGACCCAGTGGCCGCGGCTAAAGTGATCTTAGGCGGGCAAACCTTGCGCATGGATATCGGCAAAGCCAACAAGCATTACTTCATGAACATCGCTGCCGGCGGGCTGTTAACCGAGCTGACTTATGGCGTGCCAAGCGAATTCAAGTCGATTTTTGGCTATTTTGCTTATGTCATGAAAGGCGCCGAAATGTTGCCAGCGATCAAACAATTCCCGATCCACTTGGAATATGATGACGGCGTGTATGACGGGCCAGCGTCGATGTTTTTGCTGGCAATGACCAATTCCATCGGCGGTTTTGAACAAATCGTGCCTGATTCAAGCTTAGGGGATGGCAAGTTCTCCTTGATCGTGGTGAAAACTGCCAAGCTACCAGAATATTTGGTGTTGATGGGTAAAGTCTTAAACGGCGGCCGCCATGTGGATGATCCCAATATCATTTATACCAAAACGCAAAATCTGGTGGTCACCCGCGAAGACGGTGAAGAGTTGAAGATCAACTTAGACGGCGATTATGGTGGCTCAGCGCCAATGACCTTCCAAAATCTGCGCCAACATATCGAAATGTACGCTAACGTCGCTGACATTCCGGATGGTAATATTGCTGAAGACGCTGCGCAACACGATTACTTGCAAGAAGTTGAATCAATTTCCGAATCCGACATCAACGGCGACGGGAAGATCGGCAAATAATCAAGTCACTGGATAGAAAACCTCTGCCAAGTCAACTCAAAACTTTGGGTTTGCTTGGCAGAGGTTTTTATGTGTTGGTTCATATAATCCAGGGATCTTCGGGATCACAATATGATGATGGCGATCGATGGATAGGCATCTTGTGCAAACGTAAACTCGGGTCCGACGAATTTTTTTGATCGTCAGACCCGAGTTTTTTTATCATTAATTGCCGGTTGAGGCAGGTGTCGATCCGTGAGGCTGGCTAAGGGCTCGCAGGGCGATGATGAACTCTTCAAATTGTTGATGCGACGCTTTGGGATCAAGGGGGTCAGCTGCGTTGATCGTGTTCATAAAGAAACAAAAGCCCAGCTTCGCCAAGTAAGTGGTAATTTCTGTGGAATGGGTCAATAACACCGACCGTTGATCGAGCTGGCGTTTGAAACTATTCGTCAGCCGTTGCGTCACGATGTCGTCAAAATCAACTTCATCAGTATGGATCCGTGACAGCAGGCGCAAGTGCTGGAGCGTTTGGTCAAAATGTGGTGGCAACGGTTTGGCAATGCGCGTCCAGTCGCCGCTTTGGGCGCGCTGGATCAGCATGTCATCTAGCGGGAAAAAGTTGTCTGCGATCAGCTGTGTGGCCAGATCATATTTATCCAGGTAGTGATTGTAAAACGTGGCTTTGCCGATATTAGCCCGTTGCGCCAATTCCGCCACTGAAATTGACGTGAATGGCTTTTCTGCGAGCTCTTCAAAAAAAGCCCTAGCAATGGCTTGTTGCGTTTTTTGCACGCGAAGGTCTTTAATTTCTTGCATGGTACCCCTCCCAAAATGGCACAGCTCATTAAAGAACTATACTTTTCAAAGAAATATCAAGAATCCGAATAATAACTATATTATTTCGATTCATCCCCAAACTGATATTGCTCATCCCTAATAGTATAAACATAAAATAACAGACAAATCTACCTTGACCGACAAATAATAGACGACGTTTTCAAAACGTCTAAAAACTCTGCCTTGATCTTTCATATATTTAGGCTGTCATAACAATACTGGTAAAACGTGGTTGACTACCACTATTGGGGGAATGAGTATGGAAGTGATAGCACATGACAGAGAATAATGCGCCATTTGGGAAGTGGCGGCAATGGTTTCGCCGCGTGGAACGCTTGGCCTTGTTAGCAGTCGTGCTAGGGCCGATCTTACAAGCTCTGGTCGTTCCAACCCAAACGATCGCCGATGATGGCATTACCATCAATTACGACACGACCAATGGGCAGGCGCCTGCAAGCGGCCATGCTTGGCAACCAGAAGGGCAACCTAATGTGTTGAATCCGTTAGGGGGCAATGGAGGGCTAGCAGGGGCGCAATTTTCAACGCAAACGCCATTGACGCCAGATGAGTACCCAATGGCCGGCGATGTTCCTGGATCAGAAGCGCGGCGCTTGTTGAATTTCACGAATCCGGTTTTTCCGGAGGCAACAGATCCTGCTTTTCGCATCAGCAAATACGCCACCCAAACTGGCACGCCTGGTCGCTTTAATGTGACGTTGACCGTGCAAGGGGCCAAGCCTGCTGACAAAGCACCAGATCCATTGGATATCGTTTTTGTCATTGATCGTTCAGGGAGTATGTATCGAGAGATCCCAGATTCGAATTCGCTATTCGGGCCGTCTACCACTCGCGCAGCTGATTTGATGAAGGGCATGGACGCTGCGTTACAACAATTGGGCCAAAAGAACATTGCGGGTAAATTGCAGATCGGCATGGTGGGCTTTGGTAGTCCATTAGTCGACTCAGGCTATTGGCCCAACGGCATGCAACTTACTGGCGAGCATGCGTATGTGCCATTGACCCAAGTGACCGCCACTTCAGGCGCTGATCCGCTAGGGGCGTTGCAAAACCAATTCGATGCGAACTTCGGCGGCTCCAACAACGCCTCGACTTGGACGCAAGATGGCTTGATGCGCGGCGCGGCAATGCTGAATGCTGACAACACACCCAATGCCAGAAAGGTGATGGTGTTGCTAACAGATGGCCGGCCGACTTTTGCCGTGAGTCCTCGTGATTATCCGGCGGATGGGGTTGATGATCCTTCTAAGTCGCCTGATGCGACGCGCTTGTATGCAACCGGCGGATTTGTTGGCAATGGGTATGATAGTGATGGCGTCAGCCCTGTGGTGCAACCAGATGCAGTCGAAAATTATACCGATGACACGGCGTCAGCGATCAAAGCAGAATCCATTTATATTCAAAGCATTGGGATCGATCTTACCGCCGATACCCAACTCGATGCTGAATCGCATTTATCCCAATGGGCCAGTCCTAAAACCGACGGCTCAGGCATCGATTCGCAAAACGTTGACGCGCAAGAGCTACCAACGACGATCGTCAATAACGTTTCTGGGATCATTCATGACTTCACTTATCCAGAAACCATCAGTGATGGCAGTATCAATGATCCCCTGGGGTCACAGTATCACTATGTTGACGGCCAAACCCCAAGCGTGACCAGCGACGGCGCAGATGCGATCAGCGATACTCAACTGGCGCAGATCAGATCCCAGCTCAAATTCGGCGATCGCGCGCTAACGCTGGATCATTTAACCTTAGGCCAAGGCCAAAAGCTCAAAGTGACCTATCAAGTGGCGTTAAATACTGAAGATCCTCAGTTTCAACCAGATCATTGGTATCCGATGAACGGCGACACGACTTTGACGCCGACACCGTTGACCACGCCGGTAAACTTTGGCGTGCCTTCTGGTAAAGCACCAGCTACCAAGCTCACCGTCACAAAACGCTGGCAAGATCTTGATGAAAACCAGCGTCCAGATACGATCACGTTTAACGTGAGTCGCAAAGTTGGGGGCAACCTTGACCCTAAGTGGCAAGCTACCGGTGAGCTGACTAAGGCACAAAACTGGCAAGGCGAATTCGATCATTTGAAACAAAATGGCCAATCTATTCCGCTACCCGAATATTCCAATGACGGGCAGCCAATTACTTACCAAGTCACTGGCGAAGCACAATCAGATGCCTTGACCCAAGGCGGCTACCAACTCGCTTCGATCCAAGACAATACCTTGACCAACCAGCAATATATTCTCAATATCAAAAAATTTGCCGCCGGCGCAGATCTAGACAGTCAACCCTTGACTGGTGCCAAATTTACGTTAACGGATACTGATACACATGCCATCCAAACGGTTGATGGCACCAAGCCGCAACCGCTACATCCAGGCACTTACACGCTTCAAGAAACGACCCCGCCAAAAGGGTTTGATCTTGACGACAAAGCCTTCACCTTCAAGCTCACCCAAGATGGCAAGTTTGAAGCCACTGACGGCCAAGCGTTGCCAGACTTGCCAGCGCAAGGCAAGGCGACTGACGGGGTTTATCAACATGATCAAAATGGCGCCAAGCAAGTCACCTTGATCAAAACCGATAAGCCCACTGTGCCACCGACCACATTGAAAATTAACAAAATCAATGCGGATACTAAAGCGCCTTTAAGTGGGGCTGATTTTTCAGCTGATGGGCTGAATTTCACTAAACAAGCTGATGGCACAGCGTTTGATTCCGATCTCTTGACCTTCGATCATGCGTATACGATCAACGAAACCACCACACCTGATGGCTATGTCGGCTTGAACCAAGCCGTGCATGTCACGGCTAAAGCCGATGGTACGATCCAAGTGGCATTAGGCGATCAAGCTGCCAAGACGTTGTCGGCAACGGATGGCGCAGCAACCAACATTGGCGAGAACGTTTCCGCACAATTGACCAGCGATGGGCAAACCAGTCGCCAAGTCGTGCTAACGGTTGGTAACCAGCCAAAAGGCATTTTGCCTCACACAGGCGGCAATGACTTGTTGAAACTGTGGCTAGCCAGTGTCGCGATGGGACTGACGGCAGTGGCGTTGATGCTCACAGCACGTTGGCAACGGCGAAAGGAGGGCGAAGCATGAAACGCTTAATAATCCTTTTCACGTTGCTTAGCAGTTTGTTAATGGCGACATTATTGTCAGGACACCAAGTTCAAGCGGCAACAACGCAAGTGACTCTTGAACATACGCTCAACGCCGCCAATGGCACCACGCGACCTGGCGTTGGCGCCAGATTTGAGATCTATGACGTAACTGCCGCAAGCCAAAATCAGTCGACTGTTGCGCTGGCACATGAATTAGGCGCCAAAGACGACCAAGCGATCGCGGCTTATATTGCGGCAAAACATTTGCCAAAGTTGCGTTCTGTTGAAACTGATCAAACTGGCTCGGCGTATTTTACCGTTGAAGGCTCGACGCAATCACGCTATTTGGTGGTGCAAACCACACCTGGTGTTGATGCCGGTGATCAACGCGCAATGCCGATTGTGTTTAGCCCAACGCGCGCAGACCAGATCCAAGGCCTAACGCTGGTGACCAAACCAGTGGCAGTGCAACCAGCGGTGTATTTCTATAAATATGCCAAAGGAGTTGATATTCCACTGGCTGGCGCCGTGTTTGTATTGCGTCGCGGCGTTGATCAGTATCTAAGTCCTGATGGCCAGTGGCACCAATCCAAAAACCCACGCAGCGATCCTGATGTCATGCGCGTCACGTCTGATCATCAAGGGTTGGTGTTGTTAACCGGCATGGCATTGCTAAGTGGACGTTATGAAATGCAAGAAGTGCAAGCACCCAGTGGCTATCAGATCACGACTGCATCCCAACATGTCGCCGTGGTGATCCCGCAAACCGGCACTAACGCGGCCATTACCGTCAATGGCGCGGCATTGCGGCCACTATTGGCAGATCAGGTGCAAGCAGGCGAAGCGGCGCGCCAAGCGTTGCGCGTTTATAATGTTCGCCCGTCATTGCCGCAAACGCCAGGAGATGGCCAACCGCCGATCACGCCGCGGCCATTGTTGCCACAAACACCAGGTGACGAGCAACCACCACAAACGCCAAGCGGCCCATCAACGCCGCCGCGGCGCAATTTACCAGATACCGGGGAAGTGAAAATCAGCTTGGCGATCGTCGGGCTGTTGATCATTGGTATCGCGTTACTGTTATGGAAAAAAGGGAACGACATTCAGGAGGAAAAACATGAAAAGTAAGTTAAAGCATTTACTTGCTGGGGCATTACTTATTTTGCCTTTGGCATTACAAGCATTTACGGGACTTCAGGCAGTCAGTGCCGCAGACACCACCCCAACAACACCAGATCCGAATACCACGACTACCGTTGAGTTGACGAAGCTGGTATTTCCACAAGGTGAACATCCGGACTTGTTCAATAATGGGGCTCAAAATACCAATACTGGTGGCACGCCGGTTGAAGGGGTGGAATTTCAGGCCTATAACATCACCGATGCGTTCAACAGCACCACCAAAGACGCTGCCGCGATCAAGAATATCCAAGACGATGCCGCAGCCGGCAGTGACGCTGATCTGCTCAAGAATCCAGTCAGTCCAACGCCAGGGGTGACTGACAAGAATGGGGTCGTCGACTTCGCCTTGCCAAATGCCGTTGCTGGTAAGTATCAGACTTATCTGATTTTGGAAACAAAGTATACCGATCCAGAAACCAACAGTGATAACACAATTGTGGAAAAGTCGACACCGTTAGTTTTGACGATGCCGCTGAATACCGCTAAAAGTGGGGATAAAGTTTACCTTTATCCAAAGAACTTTGATCAGCCTTCAATCAAAAAGGATCTGACTGATACGTCAAAGGACACCTTGGGATTAGGGGATACCGCCGATTACACCATCACCGCGCAAGTGCCATTTGATATTACTTCCCGTGATCAATTCGTGGTCACTGATACACCAGATCAAGGGTTGGATGATTTATTGAGTACTGTCGCAGTTAAAGCAGACGGCCAAGACGTGCCATTCACCCCAACTGCAACCGCTGAAGATGGCAAAGGGGCTGGGTTCAAGCTCACGTTTGATCCAAGCAAGATGGCCGCTTTTGCTGGGCACACGTTAAGCATTACTTACACCGCTCAAGTCACGCAACAAACTGTTGCCAACTTACAAAACCATGCCGGCGTTACCTTTGGTCGCACGCCACATATCATCACTAGTGAACACCCAATCAAAGTCGGTGGCGCGAAGTTCGTCAAGGAAAACGCCAGCGATACGACCAAGAAGTTAGCCGATGCGGTTTTCGTCTTGGAAACGACAGACGGTAAGATCGTCACTATGACCAAAGACGATGCAGGCAAGGATGTTTATCACGATGACCTTGATGCTTCCAAGCTGAATGTGCAAGATTTAAATGCTGCCGTTGAAGACAAAACCGGCCAAGCCAAGGTCGACGCTGTTAAAGCGGAACTGAAGTCGCAACTTGGCGACGGCGCTGAAAATGCGGTTTTGGCAGAATCAAACGGCGATGGGAAGTTTGAATTTACCGGTTTGAAGTATGGCGACTATCACACGGTTGAATTAGCTGCGCCAAAAGGTTTCGCTTTAGCGACTGATTTTACTAAATTTACGGTCAGTGATACCAGTTATGATGACAACGAAGTACCCGTCACCAACACGCCTAAAGGCATTTTGCCACACACTGGCGGGATGGGGATCTACTTGGTGATCGCATTAGGCTTGATCGTCATGGGCGCTGGTTATGTCGTTTTGAAGAAAGGTAGCCATCACCAAGAAGTTTAATGCTTAGAAAGGAGACTCATGGCAAAGCGTCGACGTCCTCGGACTCATTTGCTCACCCAAAGCATTGCCATGATCTGCTTGTTGATCGGCGCAGTGATCGCGTTATATCCCTTTTATGTCGGATCTTTAAACGATGTGTTGGATAATTATCGCTTGGCGCAAAATGAAGCCGCATCACAAAAGCAAGCCGCCGCGCGCATGGCGCAAATGGCCAAAGCCAACGCCCGCTTGCAACAAAAAGGCCTCAACGCCAATGCCGACCCGTTTGCTGGCTTGAGCAAACATGCACGCATCAACTTAAAACGCGATCAACTTGGCGAAATCACCGTGCCTAAACTCAAGCTCACCTTACCGCTGTTTCAAACCCTTAATGAAGAAACCTTGCAAGTAGGTGCGGCAGTGGTACCAGGTACTTCCATGCCAGTAGGCGGGCTAAACACGCATACGGTGATCGCCGGGCATCGCGGGTTAGTCGATCGGCGCTTGTTTTCAGATCTCAACCGCGTCAAGCGTGGGGATGTGTTTGTGTTAAAAGTGTTCAAGCGACACTTGGCTTACAAAGTATTTCGCATTCAAGTCGTGTTGCCAGAAAATACCAGCGTGCTACAAATCGAACGCGGCAAAGATCTCGCGACGTTATTGACGTGCACGCCGTATATGATCAACTCGCATCGTTTGTTGATCACTGGCCATCGGGTGCCTTACACGCCGGCAGTCGCCAAACAAGTGGCTGCGTCAAAGCGCGCTGAACGCTGGACGCAACTGGCGATCTTACTGGGTAGCATCGGCGCATTCGGCTTGCTGGTCGGGTTGATCGGCCGCTATATTCACCGCTTATTGTTGAAACGCCACTTGTTTACGCTGCTGTGTCAAGTCGTGGATGCCACTGGCGCGCCGCAAAAGGCAGATTTTCAACTGTGTCAACCCAATGGCAAGCCGCTGTATCGCCATGGTCAGTTGTTAAAAGCCTCAAGTGATGAACATGGGCAGCTATTGATCGACCAGTTGCCAGGCGGCGTCTACTTACTCAAAACCACTGGGTTCACCGTGCGCGTGGGCACCAAGCGCTTGCGGCAACAGACCATGCAGTGTTACCCCAAGAAACACCAGCGCGGCCGCGTCAAGTACGTCGCTGGCCGCTGGCTGTTGCAGCTGTAATGCTTGGCTCAAAAGACCTCCTTTATCGGAGGCCTTTTTTGCGCGCAGGGAAGTTGCCCACAACTTGGTGTCGTGACAGTTGTGTTTCAGCGCAAAATAAGGTATGGTCAAGTGTACGCAACAATTGCTCAGTGATATAAGGAGAATCGAATTTGGCTAAAACGCCTGTAGTAAAGAATCAAGAATTGACTGTTACCATCGAAGACCTGACTTATGAAGGCATGGGAGTCGCCAAAGTTGACGGCTATCCGCTGTTTGTCGACGGCGCGTTACCTGGCGAAAAAGTCGTCGCTCACATCACCAAAGCCGACAAAAAATACGCCTTTGCGCGTATGACCGAATTGCTTGAAGCGTCAAAAGATCGCGTGGCGCCAAAAGCCAAAGCTTATGCTCAAACTGGCATTGCGCCGTTGCAGCATTTGGCTTACCCGGCCCAACTGAAATTCAAGCAACACCAAGTGGAAACCTTATTCCAAAAGGCCAAGCTTGATATTGAAGTCAAACCAACGCTTGGCATGGCCCAACCTTATGGCTACCGCAACAAAGCCCAAATTCCAGTGCGCATGGTCAATGGCGTATTGACGACTGGCTTTTACAAGCGTCGTAGCCATGAGCTGTTGCCACTGGAAGATTTCTACATTCAAGACCCAGAAATCGACAAAGCAGTGCTGGTGGTACGGGACTTATTGCGCGAGTACAAGATCCCCGCTTACAACGAACAAGATAATTCTGGCGTGATCCGCCATATCGTGGTGCGCCGCGGGTATTTCTCTCATCAATTGATGATCGTGTTGGTGTCAAACACTTGGGCCATCGATCATTTGGAAGAAATCGTCGCTGGTTTGACCAAAGCCTTGCCAGAATTGTCCAGTTTGATGCTGAACTTAAACAACCGCAAAACCAACGTCATTTTAGGCAAAAAAACACGCACCTTGTTTGGCCATGACTACTTGGAAGACAAGTTGTTAGGGAGCACTTTCCGCATCAGCCCGTTGTCCTTTTACCAAGTCAACCCGCAACAAACTGAAGTCTTGTATCAACAAGCTATCGATGCCGCTGGGTTGACAGGCAACGAAACGGTGATCGATGCGTATTCTGGTATCGGGACGATCTCATTGTCCATGGCCAAGCACGCCAAGCGCGTATTAGGCGTGGAAGTCGTGCCAGAAGCAGTGCATGACGCCAAAGTCAACGCCTCGCTGAATTCGATCAAAAACGCCGAATTCGTCGTCGGCAAAGCTGAAGACGTGATGACCAAGTGGGCCGAAGAAGGCTTGCACGCTGACGTGTTGATGGTCGATCCACCACGCAAAGGCTTGGCGCCAGAATTCACTGCCGCAGTCGGTAAAATGTTGCCTGACAAAGTGGTTTATGTGTCCTGCAACCCTGCCACTTTGGCGCGTGATATCGCCGCCTTGCAAGAATTTGGCTACTCCGCCAAGTCCAACCAGCCGGTGGATATGTTCCCGCAAACCACCTCGATCGAATCTGTGACTGTGTTGACCAAGTAAGATGAACGCCTGACTGCCAGTTGTTGGTTGTCAGGCGTTTTTGAGTTTCGCCAATATTTGCCGCGTTTGAAAGTGGCTGTTGAACCGTCTGACAAGTCATGGTAGAATTTGGATATAGAAAAACGCCGTGCTTTCACACGACGCCGCAGACCGTTAAAGACGGCTGGCATTGGTTTAACGAATAAAGACTGTCAAACTCCCTGCACAGAAGTTTATTGACGGTCTTTTTGATTGCCGACGATTGCTTGAATCGGACAATGACCACACCAACGAATGTCAGGACGAACCCGCCAAACGCCAGCATGAGCATTAGCGCATCAGCAACGCTCACAAAAAGGTACCTCCTTCCTCGAGAGTTTGTTTAAAGTGCATAGGCACCACCTCGCAAGGATCAGATTTACCAACCGTTTTCAACTTTCTGCTCAAAACATGGTATCATGACAGAACACACGTTGCATGAAAAGACACTTATATCCTAGTGACTAAACTATTATAGTTTGAATGTGTTTCTTTCACATCACGAATATTATTGTTTTCTTCTATAATGATAACTATTTCTCTTGAAAAGATTGTGCTAACCAAGATATCATGGTAGTATTTAGGTGCGGGAAAACGCCGTGCTGACACACGGCGCCGCAGCCCGTTAAAGACGGCTGGCATTGGTTTAACGAATAAAGACTGTCAAACTCCCTGCACAGAAGTTGAAGTGCCTTACAATTGTTAAACATAGGCATAATGATCGTAGGGCACTTTAGGTTTATTTTGTCTCAAAACCGTACCAAAACGCGCCGCAACCCATCTCGGGTTGCGGCGCGTTTGCGATTTAGCGTTGTGTTTGGTTATGTCTGCCAGCTGGTGAAAAGTCAGGCATGGCATTCAGCGTTTGCATGTCCGCATCGGAGATCTCAAAATCCAGCTGGGTGTTGGCTTGGATATGCGCGGCGCTGGTCGCTTTAGGCAGCGGCAACACACCATTTTGCAAAACGAAGCGCAAGGCCAGTTGAGGCACGGAAACGCCGTAGCGCTCAGCAATCGGTCGCAAGTCGGCGTTGTCTAACAAGCCGCCGGTAGCCAGTGGGGAATAAGCTTCCACCAAAATATCGTGTTTTTGCGCAAAGCCAGCGTTGATCGGCTCAGTGGCACCGATGTAATATTGGATCTGATCGACGGCGGGTTTGAAGTCGCCGTGATCAAGCAAGTTGGCCAGATCATGGTCGTCGAAATTCGACACGCCGATCGCGCGTGCTTGGTGATCCGCGTAAAAGCGTTGCATGGTGTCCCAAGCGACTAAGTTTTGTTTGTCCTGGCGCACGCCTGGCATGGACCATGGCCAAGGCGCATGGATCAAATACAAGTCGACATACGGCATATCCAAGTGGTCCAGTGACCGTTTGAACGCATCCTCGACGCCAATGCGATCTTTGGTTTCAGCCGGTAGCTTGGTGGTGACGAAAATTTCTGAGCGGGGGATGCCAGATTGGTTGATCGCGCGGCCCACTGAGCGCTCATTGCCGTAAACTAGCGCAGTGTCGATGTGCCGATAGCCGGCTTCCAGCGCCTCACTGACTGCGCGGTAAGCCACGTCGCCATCAGGAATCTGCCAGGTGCCAAAGCCCACTTGCGGGATCTTGACGCCATTATTTAAGGTGAATGTATCGGTTAAAATGCTCATATGAATTCCTCCCATTTTTACCCGTTAAGCTTATCATCACCCAGCGACCCTGTCACGGCAAAACATGGTAAACTAAAGGCGTTGGATCAAACTATTTTGTAATAAGAAGGTATCGATATGGAATTATCTAAAGTGTTATCACTGCGACATGCCCAACGTGCCTACACTGGCGCTAAAGTCACCGACGCTCAACTCGACGCGATCTTGCACGCCGCCGAATTGGCGCCAGTGGCGATGGGGCAGTTTGATCAGTATCATCTAACCGTGATCGACGACCCCAAGCTTTTGTCCGCCATTGAAGAAGCCGCCGCTAGTTCATTTCATCGCCATGGCGGTAAAATGCTTTACGGTGCGCCAACATTTGTTTTGGTTTCAGCCGCGGGCGAGCGGAATGCGGACTTTTCCAGCGCCGCGATCATTGCCCACAACATGGCGTTGACCGCCGTTGATGAAGGGGTCGGATTTTGCTACATTTGGGGGGCAGTAGCGGCGATCAACCAAACGCCATCCGTCATCGCCCAGTTGCATTTGCCTGAGGGCTTCAAGCCAGTTTGCGGCGTGACGCTAGGGCAGATCGACACGCCTTATGTCGACAAAGCCACTGATCCTAAACGCATCGGCATCACCCGCTTATAATCAAAAATGCTCTCGTCATCCATTGACGGGAGCATTTTTTCGTGGCGTTCAGCGCAACGGCACATGCTTTTGGGCCATTTCCTGCGCGTTGCATGCCAGCTTCAGTTGGTGGATCACCGCAGCCATGACGGGTTGGCTAGGGTAAAATTGCATATTTTCTGGATGCGTGTTTTGCCAGTCTGCTTCGCCATATTTGCCAGCTAAGCGCTGCAGGTCCTTGGCGGTGTAGCCGAGCTGCTCGGCATACGTCCACATGATCGTGGCTTGTTTTTGCCAGTCGCGCTGGCGCTTTTGGCCATAGCGCCACGCGATCAACGCCAGCACCACCAAGGCGGCGCACACCACCCAAGACGCCACGCTAGGCTTGCTGATGGCCCAAAGGATCACGCCTACCAACCCGATGCCCAAGGCCCCAACCCCATATCGATATTTCATTTCGCTGCTCCTTTGATCTTGCTTCCCCAAGTCAAATATAGATCGGAATGCCAAAGGAAACAACGAACAAAATTGTCATGTACGCAAACAAAAAGTCAGGCTCTCAGCCTGACTTTTATTTATGCTCTGCCAGCACGCAATTGCGGCTCGGTGAACCACAAAATCAAGAAGTTGATCAATAACAAGCAAGCCGTGGCGATGAAAACGACATTGTAGTCGAATACACCGGCCAAAGTCCCGCCAAGCAAGGCACCAAACATGTTGCCCAAGGCTTGAAAAGACTGGTTCCAAGAAAAAATCGCTGAAGTGGCGGTCGTCGGCGAGTTTTTCGTCAGCAAGGTTTGGATCGTAGGGAACAATGCCCCATCCGAGATCCCGACTAATAACCGTAAGATCCCCAAGGTGATGACCCCAGGCACAAAGCCTTGAGGTAAGTATACCAATACCGCAAATAAGTAGCCGCCGATCAAGACTTTGCCGCTGCCATGCCGATCACCATATTCGCCTAAGCGTGGCGCCGCGATAATGTTTGAGATCCCAGGTAGCGCCGCGATGATCCCAGCCACCAACGCAAAGGCGCCGCGGCCATGCATCAATTCTTTGACATACAGTGACACGATCGGAGCGATCGAGGCGTTGCCCAGCTGCACGAACAGCGTGGAAAACAGCAACACGATGATCAACTTGGGATTAGCGAACTGCGAAAGCAATCCGCGTAGTAAGCCTTTTTGATGCGCGGATTTGGGACGCGGTGGGATCGGCACGAAACTTTCTTTCACGAAAAACGCTGACATCAACCCAGTGATCAACAGGAGCGCACTGGTAATGAAGAAAGTATCGCGAATCGAGAAGAATTGCGCCAGCGCGCCGCCTAAAATCGGCCCCATCAACATGCCTGAAGTTGACCCAGTGACCAAGGTGCCTAACGCTTTGCCGGCATTGGAACGCGGCGTTTGACTGGCGATCAAAGCTTGCGCGTTTGAAATATAGCCGGAAAACAAACCTTGCAAGGCGCGCAATGCGATCAATTCCCAAACATTGGTGACCAACCCCATACAAAACATGGCGATGGCCATCCCAAAAGCTGCCCGAATCAACATGATCTTGCGGCCTTTTTTATCCGCCAATGCACCCCACATCGGGCTGACGATGGCTGTGACTAAGAAAGTCGCCGCATACACTAAGCCTGAGTAAAAGGACACTTCGGCTTTGGAAAAGTCGCCTAATTCGCCGACATACAGCGACATGAATGGCATGATCTCTGAAAAGGCGATCCCTGCCACAAAGGTACATCCCCATAAAATCGTAAGGTTGCGCCGCCACGGCGACTTTTGACGTTGTGCTTCGTCCATTGTGACCTTCCTTTCCAAAAAAACATAGGCCAAGCCATTGAGGCTGGACCCATTCAACGTGATTTTTGTGCTGAGAATTTGATCGCTACAATCAAATCGTTGCACATACAGTATTCATAATGCGCGTTAATTGTGAATTTTTTGTGAAGATAGGGTGGGGCGATCATTCTCTTGATTTGCAAGTATCGAAATTTTTTTGGATTTCACCTGTGAAACGGTCATCCGACTTCCTATTATATAAAGCGCATTCATTAGCTTTAGCCTTTAATTAGAATAATCTCATAATTAAAGGGGCTTAGTGTAAAGTATTCCTCGGGAGGGAAAAGTAAGTAATAGGATAACCCCGAAAAACGGTTTGACAAAAGAAGACCGCTTGTCCTCTAATTGAGTTACCACACAACAAGTAGAGAGAAGCGATCT
>NZ_BAAFZI010000032.1:0-29183 GCF_045862175.1 Lacticaseibacillus salsurae
AAAATACCATTATCCCTGCATCCATCATAGTTCCTTAAACAATTAAATAACAAAAAAGCCTCCCACGGTCGGGGAGACCTTCAAAGGATAAAAACTATCCTTCAACACCATTTGACAAATTTCCAAAATAATTCGGCTTTTCAGCGCAAAAAAAAGCCTGACCACGATCGGTCAGACTTTTTGAGGTCACTACTTGGTGAATTCTTGGACCAGTTTGATGTTATCTTCGTTGGATTCAGATTCAGTCACGGCTTTTTCAGCCAACTTCTTCATATCTTCTGTTGATAACTTCTTCATCAAGCTGCGCACTTTCAATACGGAGCTTGCGGACATGGAGTATTCATCCAAGCCCATACCCAGTAAGATCGGTACCATGACAGGGTCGCCAGCCGCTTCCCCGCACATACCAGCCCACTTGCCTTCCTTATGCGCCGCATCGATGACGTTCTTGATCAAACGCAAGATGGATGGGTTGTAAGGTTGATACAAGTAAGAAACGCGTTCGTTACCACGATCTGCGGCCATGGTGTAGCCGATCAAGTCGTTGGTCCCAATGGAGAAGAAGTCAACATGCTTGGCAAATTGATCAGCTAACACAGCGGCAGCTGGAATTTCCATCATCATGCCTAATTCGATATCGTCGCCGATCTTAACGCCATCAGCCACTAACTTCGCTTTTTCTTCTTCAAAGATCTTCTTGGCTGCTTCAAATTCGGCGATCGTGGCGATCATAGGGAACATGATGCCTAACTTGCCAAATGCTGAAGCGCGCAACAATGCCCGCAACTGCGTACGGAAAATGTCATCGCGATCCAAAGAGATCCGAATCGCCCGGTAGCCCATGAATGGGTTTTGTTCTTCTGGTAATGGCAAATATGGTAAGTGCTTGTCGCCACCAATATCCATGGTCCGAACAACCACTTGTTTTGGACTCATCGTTTCGAGAACTTGTTTGTAAGCTTCGAATTGATCGTCTTCAGTTGGTAATTCGCTAGAATCCATGTACAAGAATTCGGAACGATACAAACCGATGGCTTCAGCCCCGTTAGCCAAAACGCCATCGAGGTCTTTTGGTGTGCCGATGTTAGCGGCAATGGTGAAGTGCTTGCCATCAGCGGTAATGGACTTGGCTGTCTTTAAAGTGGCCCATTCAGCCTTTTGTGCGGCATAATCAGAGGCTTCTTTTTGAGAAGCTTTGATCTGTTCGTCACTTGGGTCGATGGTGATCTCACCAGTCAAGCCGTCAACAGTCAACATTTGCCCGTCTTTGACATCTGCGGTAATGGATTTGGTCCCCACGACAGCAGGAATTTCCAAAGAACGTGCCATGATCGCAGAGTGCGCCGTGCGGCCGCCAATATCAGTGACGAAAGCTTTGACGTACTTTTTGTTCAATTGGGCAGTATCACTTGGGGTCAAGTCGTGAGCGACCACGATCACTTCAGAGTCGATCAGCGCTGGGTTTGGCAGCGTGCGACCCAATAAGTGTGCCAATACACGCGTGTAAACGTCGCGGATATCTGCGGCGCGTTCTTGCATGTAGGGGTTGTCAGTCATGGCTTCAAACGTGGAGATGAACATGTCGGACACGTCTTTTAAGGCTTGTTCGGCATTGACCTTGTCATCGTTGATTTTGCTTTCGATCGCGCCAGTAAATTCTGGGTCTGCAAGGATCATCATGTGGGCGTCGAAAACTTGTGCTTCTTCTTCGCCTAAGGATTCAGCCGCTTTGTCACGGATCAATTGGAGTTCGTCTGTGCTTTGCTTTAAAGCAGAATGCAGGCGCTGAACTTCAGCGTCTGCATCTTTAACGGAACTCTGCTTGAATGACAAATCGGGTTGCACCAACATGTAGGCTTTCGCAGTTGCGATACCATCACTTGCGGCGATCCCTTTGAGTTGCTTTGTCATTAGTCAGAGAGGCCTTCCTTCTTCATGGTTTCTTCGATAGCAGCAATTGCGTCTGCTTCGTCGGCGCCTTCAGCGGAAATGGTGACATCAGCACCTTGGCCAACACCCAGGGACATAACGCCCATGATGGACTTCAAGTTAACGCTCTTGCCCTTGTATTCCAGGTTGATGTCGGCATTAAACTTGCTGGCAGCTTGTACCAAAAGGGTCGCCGGACGGGCGTGGATACCTGTTTCTGCAATAACATTAAATTCGCGTTTTTCCATGAGTAATCTGCTCCTTCGTCATTTGAAAAAAATTTTTGCCGAATAGAATGGCTTCATTCTATCTCCTGTAAACCTTACCATTATTCCGTTTTCACGACAAGTATTATTTATGGTCAAGCGGGTGGTAATGGTAATAAATCACGCCTTCGCGCCTTGCAGTGCCTACGATTTCTTTACGCGCAGGATAATTGGTCCAAGCGCGCCGAAATGCTGCAAAAGTGGTCGGATCAATTTTGATCTCGTCGATCTGTCCAGCACGCAGCTGATCCATCAACGCGGTGTAGTCTACGGACATATTAAGTGAGCCCCTCCTTTCAACAACACCTTAATGTTAGCATTATCATCGCCGGTAAACAACCGCTAAAACCTCACATACCAAGGGTTTCACGATTAATTTAGCACTCTCGGCATTAGAGTGCTTGCTTTTCAAAAATAAGCGTGTATACTGAGTTTTGGTCAATGAAGGTCAGTCGGCTTTCAATCGACGAGCTTATATAGAAAGGTAGTGACGAAATGCTTTGTGAGAACTGTCATCAAAACCCCGCAACGATCCACTTGTACACCAGCGTCAATGGGACGAAACAAGAGATCAACTTGTGTCAGAATTGCTACCAACAGTTGAAACAACAAGCAGGAGGCCAAATGCAACCAACCAATGCAAATGATCCTTTTGGCTTCAATGGCCTCGATGACATTTTCAAGGCTATGAGCCAAGGCATGGACCAAAATCCACAACAACCTCAAACCCCACCGACCCAAAGTGGTCAAAACGGCGGTGGTAACAATCGCCGCGGCAATGGGAATTCCGTCCTTGGCCAATTCGGGGTCAACTTGACCCAAAAGGCCAAAAATGGCGAGATCGACCCAGTGATCGGCCGTGACGGTGAAATCGCTCGGGTCATTGAGATCTTGAACCGGCGCACCAAAAACAACCCTGTGTTGATCGGTGAAGCCGGTGTCGGGAAAACTGCCGTAGTCGAAGGTTTAGCCTTAAAGATCGCAAACGGCGATGTCCCAACGAAACTCCAAGATCGTCAAGTGATCCAACTCGACGTGGTTTCCTTAGTCCAAGGCACTGGCATTCGCGGTCAGTTTGAACAACGGATGCAACAGTTATTAGATGAATTAAAGAAGTCTGATAACACCATTTTGTTCATTGATGAGATCCACGAAATCGTTGGCGCCGGCAACGCTGAAGGCGGCATGGACGCTGGCAACGTGTTAAAGCCAGCATTAGCGCGTGGCGAACTCCAATTAGTTGGGGCCACCACCAACAACGAATATCGTCAAATCGAAAAAGATGCTGCTTTGGCCCGGCGCTTGCAGCCAGTGACTGTCGACGAACCCAGTGTCGAAGAAACTGAAGCGATCCTCAAAGGCATTCAAAAGCGCTACGAAGATTTCCATCATGTGAAATATACTGACGACGCGATCAAAGCAGCGGTGACCTTGTCCAACCGCTACATCCAAGACCGCTACTTGCCAGATAAAGCCATCGACTTATTGGATGAATCTGGTTCGAAGAAGAACTTGACCATCAAAGTCGTTGACCCTGACGCGTTAAAGAAGAAGATCGCAGACGCGGAAAGTCAAAAACAAGCCGCATTAAAGCAAGAAGACTATGAAAAAGCCGCCTTTTATCGCGACCAAGTCAACAAGCTTGAAAAAATGCAACAAGATCAAGCCGCCGTATCTGATGAAGATACCCCGACTGTCACTGAAAAAGATATGGAGCAGATCGTCGAACAAAAGACCCATATCCCAGTTGGCGAACTCAAGCAACAAGAACAACAGCAGTTGCAAACCTTGGCGCCTGATCTTAAAGCCCATGTCATCGGCCAAGATAACGCCGTTGATAAAGTGGCGCGTGCCATTCGTCGCAACCGCATCGGCTTTAACAAAACCGGTCGTCCGATCGGCAGTTTCTTATTCGTCGGCCCTACCGGCGTTGGGAAAACGGAATTAGCCAAGCAATTAGCCAAAGAGCTGTTCGGCTCACAAGAAGCGATGATCCGCTTTGACATGTCCGAGTACATGGAGAAATTCTCCGTGTCCAAGCTCATCGGGTCCCCTCCTGGCTATGTCGGCTATGAAGAAGCCGGCCAACTAACTGAGCAAGTACGGCGCAACCCATACAGTCTGATCTTGTTAGACGAAGTGGAAAAAGCCCATCCAGATGTCATGAACATGTTCTTGCAGATCTTAGACGATGGCCGCTTGACTGATTCTCAAGGACGCACGGTTTCGTTTAAAGACACGATCATCATCATGACCTCAAACGCCGGCTCCACTGATGCTGAAGCCAATGTCGGCTTTGGTGCCAGCATGAACGGCACCACCCATTCGGTGCTTGGTCAATTAGGCAACTACTTCAAGCCAGAATTCTTGAACCGCTTTGATGACATTGTTGAGTTCAAGTCCTTGTCTAAGGCTGACTTGATGCAGATCGTCGGCTTGATGATCACTGACACCAATGCCAACATCCATGACCAAGGTTTGACGATCCATGTCACTGACCCCGTCAAGGAAAAGTTAGTCACGTTAGGCTATGATCCTGCCATGGGTGCTCGCCCATTGCGCCGGGTCATCCAAGAACAAATCGAAGACCGCGTGGCGGATTACTATCTCGACCATCCTGCGGCTAAGAACTTGGAAGCGCGCATCGCCAATGGTGAGATCGCCATTTCCGAAAAAGCTGAATAACCTGTTTCATTGAAAAGCCAAGGCCGTATGCCTTGGCTTTTTTTGGCTTGCAAGGCCGCAAATCTGCGGGCTACGGCAAAAAGCACTCCGGCGGGCTGGTCATGGAACGCTATGCCGCTCGTCGGAGCTAACTTTGCATTCGCTACGCTCATAAACGCAAAGTGGATCTCCTTCTCGCTGGGGTCTAAGCGATAAATCGCTAAGACCCCCACGGCTGATGACCAGCCCGCCTGCGCACTTTTTGCCTTCGCCCACAGATTTTCTCCGTTAGCGCGTTGAATATTCAGGTCAATATATGTTTCGATGAAACAAGATCAGCATTTGGCCACTTCAGAAAGCGGGCCAAGTTATCATGGTCCAGATTTTCTCGAATCATTGTGACATTTCCTGCCATGGACCATTAGCCATGTTTGGTTTGTTATGCTAGTCCCCTAATCCCCACTGCATGCTTGTGTGAGTGCGATATTACAGACGCATGAGGTTCGGACTAGTAGGTATTGCCTACTAGTTGTCAAAATCACGCAAATCATCAACTGGTTGTGCAATAACCGGTCGTTTGGATCTGGGACGGAGGCTGGTTGCCACCGCATGGTGAGATTTCCGTTAGCGATTTATCGCTTACGGAAAGCCGCAGGGAAAGATCCGGCAAAACAGGAGTTGCGAGACATCCTGGCTAGCTTTTCCATCGGACCCTCACCATGCGGTGGCAACCAGCCGGAGTCCCAGATCCAAACGACCAGCTTTTCAGGAAAATTTTTCTTGAAAGATGCGCGCGAAATCAACAGGATGTGGGGCTTGTGCCTAGCAGTTTGAAGCCGCTTAAACTATAATGAAAGTAGGAATCAGAACCAGTTCGTTTTGAAAGGACGTGTTTGATTATGCGGTTGATCGATATTACCAATAGCTACCCGCACTTAGTTGCTCAGCAGCTGGCGCACACCGACACGCAATTTGTGAAAGTTTACTCGCTTGGCAGCACCACAGTGGTTTACACCCAAGCGGCAACGCATGATGAATTGCTTTTCACCAATGAGACTCGCAATGTACAAGATGCTGAGCTGGCCTTTACCTTGGAGAAATTATGCGGCGTCAGCCTCAAAGACGTCGATGTGGTCCGCGGACCAAAGCTGGCTGAGATCAGCTTGAACTCGCAATCTCGTAAAGCTGAATCTTAAAATCAATTGGAGTTCCCTATGAGTCTTTTGTCTCGCATCAAAGCGTGGCTTCAGCCAAAACCGGCGCCGCGTCCCACCGCGCAGACCATCAAACGCCCAGCTGCCAACACGCCGCCAGTAAAACCCAAAGCCAAACCTGCAGCCGCTCCCTTGCCACCAGCAACGGGTGTGGCTGATTCGCGTGTCCATGTGCGCGTCTATTATCAAAATGCCGTTGATCACACCATGTTGCATCAACCTGCTGACTTAATGGGTCATCCAGGTGAGCGTTTGCCGATCACTTGGGCGGTCATCCCCGGCTTTGTGTTAACTGCCATCAGCGGGTTCACGCAAGTCTTCCCACAAACTTCCCAAATGATTTTGTGCCGCTATTCCCCACGTGTCGCCGCGCCAGTGATGGTGTATCATCGCGATCAAAATGGCCGCTTGTTGCAAGTGCCTGAAGTGCTGACTGGCGTCGTCAACGAAACCTTTGTCGCCACACCTTTGGCGGAATTTGGCGATCATGTGGTTGGTGAATCTAAGCAAACAGGGACCTTTTCGGCCACGTCGCAACAATTGCAATTTGACTACAACTTAACGCCACTAGAACGCGGAAAAGCGCCTGAAGAAGCCTATATTCAACTTAAAACTGCCAAGCTGGCTTACTCAGCGCCGCTTGCTGGAAAGCCACTGCGCCAAGCATTACCGGCGAACACCTTTTGGCGCGTATATGCCTTAATGCGCGATACAAACACGCACACTGTGTGGTTGAATGTTGGCGGGGCGCAATGGATCACTGCCGATGACACTTTGGGTCAAGCCGATAATCCGTTTTTACCTGATCCCACCCCACTGGCCTTACCGCATACTTTGTTTACTACTGACGAAGTGGCCACCAACCGCCGCGGCGTCTGCATTGCCGATGCCACCCGTTGGCAGGCGCCTTTTGGCCAAGTCTGTGCCAAGCGCCTGGTCGAAGGCCAAAGTGTGACCATTACGGCGATCGCAGAATTGGACAATCACTCCAAGTGGTATCGCTTGGCTGACAACAGCTATGTACTGGCCACTTTCATCAAGCTCCACTAAAGACGCGTGAGGCGTCTTTTTTTTGCAGCAAAAAAGCCAAGCACACGGCTTGGCTAAGCAAAACTTATTTGGCAAAAAATGGTACCGAACCGTCAACGGCTTCGGCGATCTCGTCTGAATAAGGGGCGATGGTCATGCCTAATTCAGAATCAGCCAAGTATTCATTGGCAATCACTGTCAGCTGATCAAAGTATTCACTGTAATCATCTAACACTTGCATATCCAAAATCAAGAAGAACGATTGTTGATCGCCGATGGTCAAGGTTTTGATCCAGGCTTTTTGCACCAAGTCGTCACTGGCAAATTTGTCTGCCAAAGATTCCAACAACCCTTCTGGCGCTTTTTGGCTGTCGCCGATGTGCACCGGTTGGTCGGTTTGGTCATGACGCGCTTGGGCCTGTTTGTTCAAATCGATCAACGAATCGCGGTCCAAGGTGATGTTGTCTTCAAACGGATTGATCACTGCGCCTTGCACGTCATCGTTTGAGGCGATCAAGTTGACCATTTCTGAGAAGTTGATCACCACGCCATGGCAACGATCGACAGTGTCTTGGTTGCCGCCGTCGATCCATTGATCCAGTAGCGTTGAAGCGGCTTGCCAATCAGTGAAAAATGGATGGAAGGTTTTGTCGTCTTCGCCAGTCAACAATGGAAACGAGATCTCCATGGGTTGATCGAAGTCCAAATGGCCGTCTTCAGTCGTTGGCACCTCCGAGTCGCTTAAGGCAAAGGTGATCAAGTTGGCATTTTCGACTAAGTTCTCCAAGAAAGCGGACATGTTTTCTTGGGATTGGTCAAGGGTGACTGAGCGCCACAAGCCTAACAGATCATCATTGGTGACTTGGTGCACTGGGTCGACTGGGTGATCATTGGAATGGTTCTGGTCTGCATCATTGTTACCAAAGTTGAAAATTCCCATGGTTGACGCCTCCTATAGTTTTGACGTTAAAGTGACATCCGGGTACTTGTCAGCAAACCAGCGCAAAGCGTATTGGTTTTCAAACAAGAACAACGGGTCATCGTGAATATCTTTGACCAACAAGTTACGCGAGCTGGACATTTTCTCATCTAGTTGTTCTGGGTCGATCCAACGCGCCACGCGGCTGCCGATCGGGCTCATTTCAACTTCTGAATTGTATTCGTTTTGCATCCGGAATTTGAACACTTCAAACTGCAACTGCCCCACCGCACCTAGAATGTAATCGTTGGTCGAATAGGTCCGATATAATTGCACGGCCCCTTCTTGCACCAGCTGTTGCATGCCTTTGTGAAATGACTTTTGCTTCATGACATTTTTGGCGGTGACGCGCATGAATAATTCTGGGGTAAATTGCGGCAAGGCTTCGTATTCGCGTTTTTGCTTGCCGGCATAAATCGTATCGCCGATTTGGAAATTACCCGTGTCATATAACCCGACAATGTCACCAGCCACAGCGGTTTGCACGGCTTCACGCGAGTCTGACATGAATTCCGTGGCGTTGTTCAAGCGCAACGTTTTGCCAGTGCGGGCTAAAGTGACATCCATCCCCCGTTCAAACTCGCCAGTCCCAATGCGGACAAAGGCGATGCGATCACGGTGGTTCGGGTTCATGTTGGCTTGGATCTTGAAGACAAAGCCGGAGAAATCAGGCGTTGTCGGCAACAGTTCTTCGCCATCTTGCATGGTGTGGGGACCTGGTTCTGGTGCCATTTCAACGAAGTGCTTCAAGAATGTTTCCACCCCAAAGTTGGTCAAAGCGGAACCGAAAAATACTGGCGTTTGATCGCCGGCCATGATTTTTTTCAAATCATACTGGTTCCCAGCATCGTTAAGCAAGTCGATATCATCTAAGGTATCGCGGTAAGTCGATTCATTGGCGATCGGTTCGCTAGGATCGAGTTTGCCGTCTTGATCCAATGGCAAGAATTTCTCGCCGGCTTCGTTTTCTCGGTACAACTCGATTTGGTTGGCCATGCGATCGTATAAGCCGATCAAGCCTTTGCCCATCCCCATTGGCCAGTTCATGGCAAAACCTTCGATGCCCAATAAGTCTTCGAGTTCAGCGATCAGGTCCAGCGGTTCGCGGCCATCACGATCAAGTTTGTTCATGAAGGTGAAAATCGGGATCCCGCGTTGTTTGACGACTTTGAAGAGTTTTTTGGTTTGCGCTTCGATCCCTTTGGCCGAATCGATCACCATCACTGCTGCGTCAACGGCCATTAAGGTCCGATACGTATCTTCAGAGAAATCTTCATGCCCTGGCGTGTCCAAAATGTTGATGCGCTTGCCGGCATAGTCGAATTGCATCACCGAACTGGTGACAGAGATCCCACGTTGTTTTTCAATTGCCATCCAGTCAGACTTGGCAAAATGCCCTGACTTTTTGGCTTTAACAGTACCGGCTTCACGGATCACACCCCCAAATAACAACAGTTGCTCGGTGATGGTGGTTTTCCCGGCATCCGGGTGAGAGATAATCGCAAACGTGCGCCGCTTGGCGACTTCATCTTTTAAGACTTGAGGTTTCATTAAATGTCCTTTCAAACGTCACTTGGGTCAAAGCCCGCGAAAAGCGCTTCGAGCAAAAAAGTCGAAGCGTGGTCGTTATCCATTATAAAGAAAACCCAAGCCCGCGTCTACCTACACTTATGGCGCGTCACGTTAGGCTTGATGTGCGCAACCATATTTTTGACCCAGATTAAATCCGTGCTATAATAAATGAAAATATTATGAGAAACCAGGGATCAGCATGGAAATCAAAACCACCACCCACCTTGAATCACAAACCTACCGCGACGCCTTGGCGATCCGTACCGCTGTTTTCGTTCACGAACAAGGCGTGGATCCACATTTGGAAGTCGACGCCAATGAAGACTTGTGCACATATTTTGTGGCGTATGAAGCTGGCTTGCCGATCGGTACGGCGCGCTTGTTGCCAGAAGACTATGGCTATCATGTCCAGCGTGTCGCCGTGGAAAAAGCATACCGCCATCACGGTGTTGGCAAAGCCTTACTAGAAGCCATGCAAACCTTTGCCAAAGCCGTCCAAGCCCCAGAAATTCGCTTAGGCGCGCAAGTCCAAGCATTAGGCTTTTACAAAGCGTTAGGTTACACGCCAACGGATAAACCAGAATTTATGGAAGCCGGCATTCGCCATCGTGAAATGCATATGATGCTGTAAGCAAACCGGCCGTCGACACAAATTCGACGGCTTGTTTAGTCCGGCAAAATCTAGACCTGGAAGTCCTTAGCCGGCTAACTATCTGCGCGGCCTGAAATCAAATCAAAAACCACCTTCGCCGCAAGCGTTGGTGGTTTTGACGTTACTGTGCTAAATAATGATCCACGATTGCGACTAATGCGTCAGTGGCGCGCGAATCGCCGACGAGTTTCGTATAATACTCAGCAAAGCGTTCATCAGCCAAATATAGTTTGACGATGCCTTGATGCATGCTCGGCGAATACTTTGGCGTGGTAACTTTCAGCCAGTTGCGGTGCGCTTCAAACACTTGTTGCGCCACTGTGCTTGGCAGCGTGGGTTCAGCCAGATAGGCGATCAAGCCCGCTTTCAGTTGCGCTTCTAATGTTTGCATTTGGGTATATTGCGCCTCAGTTAAACCCATGAAATGCTGATCGGCGGCACGTTTGGCAGCATCCCCATAAGTGGCGACGACTTCTTGGCCATATTGAGCATCATTTTGAGCCAGTTTGGCTTGCTTGAACGCGGCGAATTTCTGCGGATCGGTCATGTGGTGGTCTCCTTGTAAATTTTGTCGGGTCAACAACAGGCGCAAGCGACTTTGCGCCAAGCGGTCTAATTTGGTGGCTAAGACCTTTTCTTGATCAGCCAGCGCTTGCAGTTGCACTGACGCTGGCGCATCCAGCAGCGACTTGATCGCCTTAAGTGAAAATCCCAGCTCAGTGAACATCAGCACTTGTTGCAAGCGATCGGCATCGGCGCTTGAATACTGGCGATAACCATTGGCAGCAACGTTTGGTTCCACCAACCCCAACTGGTGATAATACCGCAATGTCCGTGGCGTCACCCCAGACAGCTGGGCAAATTCTTGAATGGTATAAGTCATGGCACCCTCCTGTTGACTTTCCAACCATAAGCCTTCTCGTCGCGTCAAGGTCAAGCGATCAGTCAAAAAAAGTGCGGCGATCATCGCCACACTTTTGCTTTAATCAAATTCGTCGTAGCCTTCCAATTGATCCAAGTTGATATAAAGCGTGTGCTTCACTTGCGCCACTTGGCCATCTTTGAGGCAATATTCTTCCAAATAATACGGGTGATCGGTTTGGCCGATATGTTGGGGCAAGGGGAAGCCGGCTTTTTCCAGGCGTTCTAGCCCTTTCATATAAGTGGTTTCCACTGGCAACATGCTCAATACCCCATTGGCATCTTCAACGGCTTGGCCGATGGTGCCAGCAGGCAGTTTAAGTTTTTCCAAACCGGCTGGGGCTGTGGCGTCTTTGGGCAAAATACTACCGATCCAGTATTGGAAAGTCCCATAAGGCGAAAAGATCAACAAATACGTTCGGTTCGGGTCGTCAGTTTGCTGATCCAATTTGTCAAAATGGCCTGCTTCATTGAATTCATCCCAGCAAGCGGAGAACGTCCCCATTTGATCGGTGTCTTCTGGCATGTAAACTTGCCCGACAAAACTCATTTCAGGTTGGGTCAATAATTCTGTCATGATTTCCTCCATTCAAAAGAAAAAGCCAGGGGCTCCCCCTGACTTTTGTTGGGTCTACACCCGGTGAGAGAGTTGCAAGTACCGGTTGTACCACAAGTCGATATAACTTTGTGAAAATGGTCCTTTGCCATGGTTGATCCAGTCGACCAACACTTTGACATTGGCTTTTAAGATGCGATCCGTCGTGACTGGGTATTGCCAGCGGCGACGGTGGGCTTCATATTCGTCAACGTCTAATAAGCGCTTTTCGCCGTCTGGGAACACTTTGACATCGAGATCATAATCAATATATTTCACCGCTTCCATATCCATGGTATACGGCGTGGCTAAGTTACAATAATACGACACGCCGCCTTCTCGGATCATAGCGATGACATTGAACCAATAATGCTTGTGGAAGTAAATAATTGCCGGCTCGCGGGTCAACCACCGCCGGCCATCGCTTTCGGTCACTAAAGTGTGATCGTTACAACCGATCAATGCGTCTTCGCTGGTTTTAAGAACCATTGTATCTCGCCATGTGCGGTGTAGGCTCCCATCGTGCTTGTAGCTTTGGATGGCGACTGAATCGCCTTCTTTGGGTATCCGCATCTTAAACCAGCTTCCTATTGATCTGTACCGCACAATTATACCAAAAAGATTTCCAACAATCCATGGCTCAATCATCAAACTCATCCAGCACCGCATCGATGGCATCCAGATCATAGCCTTTGCGATAAAGCGCCATTTTCACGCGATTGCGCCGCTCAAAGCCGGTGTATTTGCGCTTGGCTCGCCATTGCTTTTGCGCCTCTTGGACCAAACGCTCATGTTCGCCGTCAACGTCTGCTTGCAGATCCAGTTCTTGTAACCTCGCGTCGGCGACTGTGGCAGAAAAGCCTTTTTTGATCAACGCCAAGCGAATTTTTTGTTGCCGCTTGAAAAAAAGCTCCCGAGTGGTTTGATTGGCGGCTTTTTTGGCGGCGCGTCTGGCTGCTGGCAGCCAGTGATCGGCATCAACTTCAGCGATCGCCGCTTGGATCACTTGGTCGCTAAGTCCGCGCTGGATCAATTTTTGCGTCACCACACCTGGGCCTTTGTCGCCTAAGTTCAAGGCATCATGAATGAAACTTTGCGCGTATTGGGCGTCATCTAAATAATGCAAGTCCGCCAAATAAGCTAAGGTGTTGGCAATGACTGCAGGTGGGATCTGTGCGGCTTTGAGTTTTTCAGCGACTTCATGGCGGGTGCGCTGTTGCGCCGCTAAATAAGTCAGCGCCATGGCGTTGGCTTCGGCTTGTTGTTGGGCGGCTTTGACGTTGCTGACGGCTTGTTGGTCTAACACCATACCTTTGGTCAAGCGATATTTGACTAACGTGCTTTCACTGACACCAAAAGCAAATTTATCATCTAAAAATAAATTGAATCGCCCAGCGAGCTTTTGTGGGGTGATTTTCGTGATCGTTGGCATGAGTTTCCTTTCTTGGCAAGGTATTGATGTGCTATACTTACGGTAATTTCATGTGAGGAGACTAACGATGTTTGAAGCTTACTTCTTCGATAAACGGGCTACCATCAATTACCGCGTCTACCGCGTCCTAAAAGCCCTACAAAACACAGCCTTCACAGTCAACAAGCTGAGTCAAGAAGCACAGCTCAGTTACTCACAAACCTACAATGCCTTTCAAGACATCATGGCTGATCTGCAAAGCTTCAGTCCAGAGCCTGTCGCCACTGCCGATGAATCTGCGTTCAACTTACTCTCCCAAAACGTCACCGTCGATCAATATCGTTTCCATTTGTTGACACATTCCATGGCTTTCGCTTTTTTTGATTATTTATTCAAAACGCCGCAGCCAGATGTGCATGACTTTTGTACCCAACATGATATCAGTATCTCCACTTTACGCCGGCGCGTGGAGCCGTTCAAGGCTTACTTACAATCCAAAGGCGTCACCTTAAACACCAGCGCTTGGGGGCTGGAAGGCAGCGAATTGCGCATTCGCATGGTGATGCTCAACTTCTTTATCTTAGGTTATCGCGGCGTGGGTTGGCCTTTAGGCGACGCCGATTATCAACTTTGCTTAAGTGAATGTTCTCGCATCGCGCGCACTTATCCTGATTAATGGTTCACGTCAGACCCGAGTTTAGCCAAACAAGACCTTTTGGCGATGATGGTCCAACATATGCGCATGACCCAAGGCGCCGTGTTACCGCAAGAAGTCGCCTTCACCCGCTTGACGCAAGCGCCAGGCGCAGAAGTATTGCCTGATGTGATCCAAGCCGACCGTGCTTGGGTGGCGACGAATGAAAGTGGCTTTTTCTATTTTTGTCGGATCCACTTTTTGTCACTGGCGCCTAAACCCACTGCCACTGACCGCTGGTTGATCGACCATTTTCAACGCCGAAACAGTGTGGTGGCACATTTTGCTGACGGGTTGATCGATTTCTTAGCGTCCCAAGAGGCGGATGTGTTGCAAAACGCGCCGAAAGATCATGACTTGTTGCGGGCCAACTTGTATCGGGTCACTTATTCATATTGGTTGTTCGGCGGCGACTTCGCCAAGCGCTTGGATTTTTATGATGAAGACCGCAACGCAGCGGCATTTGGTCGCTTGCCGGCTTTGATCGATACTTATTTTGAAAACCTCACTGGCGACGCGGCGGCGATGCGCCCATATCAAAGCATCATGCGCCGAGTCATTTACGGGGTGGTGCGCGATGATTTTCCAGAACTAGACGCTGATCATCAACTCAACGTGGCCGTGTTGATCGAGCCTGGAACGTTCACCTTGCGCGACATTTTGCATTTCTTAGACGGCATCAGTTTTGTCCAACTGGCTGAAGGCACCACGCAAGTTGACGCTGATGTGATCATCACCACTTTAACGTCACCGGAGTTGATCAACCAATATTATGGCCAAGATCATCCCCCGTTGATCCAGTGGCAAACCTTGGCGCAAGAAGAAGATTACTACCGGCTATATGCTGAATTGACCAAACGCCATGACGCCAAAAACGCCCAAGCGGCAACTGCAGAATAACGCAAAAAGGCTCCTGCCAAACCAGTCTACTCAGACAAGCTTGGCAGGAGTCTTTTTTTGGTGTTAGTGCATCGGTCGGGCCATATATCCGCGGAAGTAGCTGACGGCTTCATACCCAATGATTGCAGCGATCAAAATGATATAAACCAAAGGTGAATTTTCTGATTTCATGTACCACAGCAACAATAACACCGCGACCATGATCGCAATATAAATGCCTTGTAGCTTTTTATCTGGTTCGATGCTGAAGCTGGCAGTTGGGGATTGATAATTGATCGCCCGCTTGGCCGAGAATTTGCCCACTTTATATTGGACCTTATCGCCGCGTTGGACATTCAAGTCTAAATGATCATGGGTACTTAAACTATATTGCTTGTCATTGACCCAAACATTTGCGGTCATTTTTTGGGACATGGCGTTGTTATAATAGATCTTCATGGACTTCCTCCTGATGGCTTTGGCTTCATTATACCAGATAAGTGTGCACACGCACCCTTAATCGGTTACACTAGAAACAGCAATCAGGAGGAACAAATGGACGAAATCACAATCGGGCAGCGCTTCCCCTTAACGATCAAGCGCCAAGATATCAATGGTAACGGCATCGGCTACTACAAACGCAAGATCACATTTGTTGAAGGTGCGTTGCCACAAGAAGTTGTTGTCGCTGAAGTCACCAAGATCCACGAACGGTATTTAGAAGCCAAAACGCACCGCATCAAAACCCCATCCCCATATCGCGTCAAGCCGATCGACCCGAACTGGGGCAAAGTTGGCGGCATTGAACTCGGCCACATGGATTACGGCGCGCAGTTGAACTTTAAACGCGATGTCGTCAGCCAAGCTTTGGCCAAATATAAGCCAGCTGGTTGGCAACATTATGACTTAAAGTCCACCATCGGCGCCAAACACCCGCTACATTACCGCAACAAAGCGCAATTTCAAGTGCGGATGATCGACGGGCATGTGCGCGCGGGGCTGTACGCGCCAAACTCCCATGATCTGGTGCCATTAACTGAATTTGCCACCCAAAAACCGTTGACCATGACCATTATCAACCAGCTTTGCACCATCCTGGAGCAATTGGCCATCCCAATCTACGACGAAGCGCAAAAATCTGGCATCGTCAAAACCTTGGTGGTGCGTGAAAATACTGCCGGGCAAGCACAATTGACCATCGTCACCAACTCAGCGAAGTTGCCCCATAAAAATCAACTGCTTGAAGCCATTGCCCGCAATATTCCCAGCGTGATCTCGGTGTCACAAAACATCAACAAAGGTGAAACCGCAATGGTGTGGGGCCCAAAGACCCAGCTATTAGCTGGTACGCCTTATTTAATGGAAACCATCATGGGGCGGGAATTTCGCTTGTCCCCACAAGCTTTCTTACAGCTGAATCCCGAACAAACTGAGCGCTTGTACAAACAAGCCATCACTGCTTTGGAGCTTAAGCCACATGAAACTTTAGTAGATGCCTATGCAGGCGTTGGGACCATCGGGTTGTCACTGGCGCATTTGGCCAAAGAAGTCCGCGGCATGGAAACCATTCCAGAAGCCGTGGATGACGCCAATGCCAACGCCAAAGCCAACGGCATCGAAAATGCCCATTATGTGTTAGGCAAAGCCGAAGACGTTTTGCCAAAGTGGTTGGCAGATGGCTTCCGCGCCGATGCCGTGATCGTGGATCCGCCACGCGCAGGCTTAGACGCTGGGTTTATTCATGCGTTGCATGACGCGCAACCCAAGCGCTTCGTGTATATTTCTTGTAACCCATCAACGCTAGCGCGCGATTTGGTGCAATTGACCAAAGACTGGCGCGTGGATTACATTCAATCCATCGACATGTTCCCGCAAACGGCGCGCTGCGAAGCGGTGGTGAAATTCTCCAAACGCTGAGTTTCAACGCATCAAAATAGCGATGCCAGGTGATCTTCAAAAGATCCTTGGCATCGCTTTTTGTGGCCGCATGGCTAGGAGGCTTTGCGTTCAGCGTTCCAAATACTGAAACTGGTGCGCAGGCGCTTAAAGAAACTGGCCTCTGAATAAACCAAGACATTGGCGCGATAAACGCCCACCACCACCCAAGTAAACCCGATCAAAAATACCACACTCACTGCCAAAGACGCCCAAGCCATGCCAAAACCGGCATGCCCTAACGCCAATTGCACCGGCATCACTGTGGCATTGAGAAACGGCACGAAGCTCGTGATGCGCAATAGTGGCGAATCGCCACTTTGCGCCATAAACGACAAGAAATATCCTGCCAACCCCAACATCGAAATCGGCATCACCGCTGTGTTGACTTGCTCTTGATTGGATACCAACGACCCAGTCAACGCCGCCAAAACGGCGTAAGTCATCACCCCAACAATGAAAAACAACACCGCGATCACGGTCGTTTGTGAAGCCAACACCGAAAAGTCGACTTGCTTGAGCAGCGACTTGACGAAATCCAGTTTGGCCAACCACACCCAACCGATCGCCCCAGCCAGCACGTAAGCGACGATCTGCGTCACCAGCAATAATAACATGCCAGCAAGCTTGCCGAAAAACTGCGTCGTGGCTGAAACGCTAGACAACAAGATCTCCATGATCCGTGAGCCTTTTTCCGTGGCGATCTCTTGGGCCAGCATTGAGCCATAGACCATGGTGATCATTAAGATAAACACCGTTAACACCATCGCCAACCCTTTATTCACAAAAGCGGCGGTATCATTTTTAGCGACTTGCTTGCCATTTTCGATGGCGACGGTGCGTTTGGTGACTTTAGCTGGCGTTAACAACGCATTCAACGCTTGCGGGGCCAGGTTCAAACTGGCGGCAGTTTGTTGAAGCTTGCGTTGTGACAGCATCGCCGTCAATGTGCTTAAGTCCACACTATTGTCAGCGTTGCTGCGCTCCACATATTTTGCTGAGATCTCCGGTTTCGTCGTCACGGTTAAGATCCCGTCGATTTTTTCATTGGTCAATGCGGCTTCGGCAGCGGATTGCGTGTCGCGCATTTGAAATTTAATGTCGTCATCTGACGTTTTGAGGATCGCGTTTTTGAGGAACGTTTTTTGCGGCACCGCGGTATTTTCAATCACCACAGCGACTTTGGCCGGTTGAACGTTTTGGACCATGAAATACCCGACTAATCCAGTCAAGGCCACGAAAATCAGCGGCGACAAGACCAAAAACAGCCACGACCCACTGCGCACATTTTTCTTGTAAACTTGTCCACAAACCACCCAAAATTTATGCATCTGCGGCACCTGCTTTCATGCGAAAGATCTCATCTAACGTCGGCGGCTGTTGGCGAAATTCAGGAATATACCCATTCGCCGTCGCTTCGGCGAATATACGCTGCCCCACTGCTGGATCGGCTAACGTCAGCTCAAATTCTTGACCATGGGCGACGAGTTTTTCAACGCCGTCAAACCCTCGCAGTTGTTCAGCGGTCAAATTCGATTCCAGATACAACTTCGTGCGCCCAAAACTGGCTTTGATTGCGGCCACTGTACCGTTCAACACCATTTGGCCATTTTTCAACATCACCAAATGATCTGAGATCGCCTCCACGTTACCCATATCGTGGCTGGAATAAATGATCGCCGCACCTGCATCGCGCAGCATTTCGATCCCTGATTGCAAAATGCTGGCATTGACCGGATCCAACCCAGAAAAGGGCTCATCTAAGATCACCAGTTTAGGTTCATGGATCAACGTGGCGATCAACTGCACTTTTTGTTGATTGCCTTTGGACAAGTCTTTGATCTTATCCGTCGGCTTGCCTTTCACTTGAAAGCGGTCCAACCATTCTGGGATCCGCGCTTTGACCTCGGCGGTTTTCATCCCGCGCAACCGCGCAAAATAAATGATTTGATCCGCCACGCGCATTTTGGGATACAGCCCGCGCTCTTCTGGCAAATAGCCGATCACATCATAATCTTTGGTGGTCAACGGATGCCCATTCCAGCGGATCGCCCCGCTATCTGGCGTCAAGAAATTCAAGATCATCCGAAACGTCGTCGTTTTCCCGGCCCCATTTTGCCCGATCAACCCCATGATCTCGCCAGGACGGATCGTAAAGCTTTCGTGATCGACAGCTGTCATGCTGCCAAAGGTTTTCACCAAGTTCTCCACTTCTAACATTTTCCCACCCCTTTGTCCCTTATCATATCAAATGAAACCGTGCACAAACAGTCATAAAATGGTATATTAGACTCAATCTTTTTTGGAGGGTCACACATGCACATTTATTTTGCTAATGGGTTATTTTCCCGTGCGGACTTTGACTTCAACGCCCGCTTGGTCAAACGCTTGCGGCTGGCATCAAGCGCTTTGGACATTTATTTGCCGCAAGAAAATGCCGCGATCAACGATAAAAATGCTTACGCCGACTCCACCATGATCGCGCAAGCGGACACCCAAGAAGTGTTGCGCTCAGATCTGATGATCGCCATTTTAGATGGGCCGGTGATCGATGCTGGTGTCGCCAGTGAAATCGGCGTGGCGTATGCCAAGCATATTCCGGTTTTTGGCCTGTATACCGACAGTCGCCAACAAGGTGCCACCAACCCACAAAAGCTCACCGCGCTACAAAGCATCGCCGAAAATCAATTCCACTACTTGAACTTGTACACCACCGGCTTGATCAAACTCAACGGCGAGATTTTTAATTCTGAAGAAGCCTTGATCCAAGCTGTGTTAGCCAAGGCCTAACGCAAAATGGCGCCTCAACGATTCGTTGAAGCGCCATTTATTATGCTTTGGGGCGCGAATCATACGCGCGTTTGGATTTATAGCCTGCCGCAAACACGGTTTTCATCGCCGCAATGTGCTTGACTTGAGTGGTTTTTGACGCCACGCCGAAAATAAAGCGGGCCCATTCGCGCTGGTAGCCTGGCGTCAAAGCGTCAAAGAACGCTTGCATCGTTGGGTCATCTGCGAGCAATTCTGAAACCTTGGGAATGTCTTGGGTATACTCAGATAACGGTTTTTGACTCATTGGATTCACCTCTGATTCAGTATAGCAAAAAGCGGCGCCGAAACCGGCGTCGCTTCTGTCAGATTTATTGGTCACCTTTGTGGATCATCATTTTGACCTCTTCGCTTACCCCAGCTTCACCGGCATCTTCCAGCAATTGGCGCAACGGGATCAACGCTTGCGCAGAATATTTCTCGACGAAAGCGTCAACGGCTGCGGGATCTTGGGTCTGCTTATCTAAGACCAATTGTTCCACTGGAATCGGCCGCAGATCAGTGACTTTCACATCGATCACCACTGGCCCTTTGGCTTTTAGCGCCGCGCCAAACGCCGCGTGCAATTCTGCCAAAGTGTGCACTTCAAAGCCTTGTGCGCCCAGTGCAGTTGCGGCATCGCCATAATCGGCATCGATCAAGTCAACGCCTGAATGCGGTTGTTTGGTGTCATCTTGTTCTGCTTCGATGAAGCCTAACGACTCATTGGTCAACACCACATTAATGATCGGCAAATGGTACTTCACTTGGGTCAAAATGTCTTGCATCACCATGGCATAGCCGCCGTCACCGGAAATCGACCAAACTTGCCGGCTTGGGTAAGCAGACTTGGCACCGATCGCCGCAGGTAAGGCGTAACCCATCGTCGCATACCAGCCACTGGTGGTGAATTTCTGCTCTTGATCAGCTTTCAAAAAGCGCATCCCGTCGATCGTCACGTTGCCGACGTCCACTTGGAAGATCGCATTGGGCAAAGCCGCATCATTGATCGCTTTGAAAACTGGTTCGATGCGCAATGGCGTGCTGTTGTTGTCAGCAAAACTATCGATCCAATCCCACCAGTTCTTGTGGTTGGCCAAGGCCGCGCGATACCAAACACTTTCTGGCAATTCCTCAGAGCGATCCAATAACGCTTGGATCGTTTTTTTGGCATCGGCTAAAATGGCCACATCCACATGATGACGCCGACCAAATTTCGTGGAATCGATATCCACTTGGATATATTTGGCATCTGGCGCAATAAAGTAAGGTTGGAACGGGAAATCTGACCCTAAAAACAACACAGCATCTGCCGCACGTGCTGTTTCCACGCCAGGTTTGGACGCCACCCGTCCTGAAGAACCCATGTTACCCACATAGCTATCTGGCACCACGCCTTTGGCCAAGGCAGTCACCACGATCGGGGCTTTTAATTTTTCAGATAAGGCAATGACTTCATCTTTGGCCCCGCGCGCGCCATTCCCCACATATAAAATTGGGTGCTTGGCGGCTTTCATGATCTTCAAGGCTTCATCCACCCGATCCAGGTCCGGTTCAGGCAAGATCGGTTTTTGATAAAGGGAGGCGCTTGAAACATAGTCGTCTTCGATTTGCGCCCAGCCTAAGTCCTTAGGGATCGTGATCACCGAAACGCCATGTTGGGCATAAGCGCGGCGAATGGCTTCATCAACCACAGCAGGCAATTGCTTAGCCGTCATCACGGTCCGGTTATAAACGGAAACATCAGCGAACATCGGGTTTTCATTCATTTCTTGGAAGTACTCAGTGTTCATGGCACCGGTTGGCACTTGCCCGACTAAGGCCAACACCGGCACATGGTCATATTGGGCATCATACAGCCCGTTAAGCAAATGCACTGCACCAGGGCCTGCTGAGCCAAAGGTGACCCCGATCTTACCGGTGACTTTAGCTTCGCCGACTGCCGCTAACGCCCCAACTTCTTCATGACGCACTTGGACGTAATTCAACGTCGCTTGGCGGTTGTACAACGCATTCATGGTGGAGTCAAATGACCCGCCTGGTAGGCCATAAATGTTTTTCACACCCCAAGATTCGATGACTTTCAACATTGCGTCTGCTGCATTGATTTTTGCCATAATGTCGTCCTCCTGCTTATCATTAATAAGTATCAACAAAATTATTCTAACGCTTTACTTACAAAATACAAGTGGTTGTGGCGAATTCCTTATGCCAATTCAAGCATACCATGAAACCGCATCCATCGTCGACTTTTAGCTACCGGGGTCGGTCGTTTGAATTTGGGATTCCGGCTGGCTGGCCGCGGCAAAGTGAGGGTCCTCGGGAAAGCTAGCCGGGATGTGTCGCTACGCGCCCCACCCGCCGGATCTTTCCCTGCGGCTTTCCGTAAGCGATAAATCGCTAACGGAAATCTCACCATGCCGCAACCAACCAGCCTCCATCCCAAATTCAAACGACCTTCGCAATGTCCCTTCCCGCATTGACATCCATGCATGAAAATCGCTTGGATGATCCAAGGAGATAGTTAGCCGGCTAACTATCTGAGGTCAGGAAACGGGTGACATAATTTTCACGTGACGACTAAGCTCGAATCTGACTCGGCAATGCGCGAAAATGAACTAAACGCCACTAGCCGAGATAATCTGTGGGCGGAGGTGAATTGGCCAGTTTCCCGCAGTGGCGCCAATGAGAAATATACTGACATAAATGTTTAACGTCTCTACGTAGAAAATCTGTGGGCGGAGGCAAAAAGTGCGGCGGCGGGCTGGTCATCAGCCGTGGGGGTCTTAGCGATTTATCGCTTAGACCCCAGCGAGAAGGAGATCCACTTTGCGCTTATGAGCGCAGCGAATGCAAAGTTAGCTCCGTCGAGCGCCATAGCGTTCCATGACCAGCCCGCCAAAGCACTTTTTGCCGGAGCCTGCAGATTTTCGGCCGCAAAAAAAGAGTAGAACCCGTTTTGCGTTCTACCCTTTTAGTTGAAACTATTTCGCTGCTTGTAATTCCTTGATCCGATCCTCAGTCCCAGCTAACTTCGCTTGCGCGTCAGCGAGCTTGGTCTTTTGTTCGGCGATGACTTCCGTAGGCGCTTGGGCCAAGAAGCCTTGGTTGCCCAACTTCTTTTCAAAGCGGGCGATTTCTTGGTTGAGCTTCTTCTGCGCTTTGGTCAACTTGGCGATTTCTTCATCCAAATCGATCAATTCTGACAGCGGCACGTAAACCGTGGCGCCATTGATCACCGCAGAAGCGGCCAACGCTGGGGTGTCGAGGTCAGTGCCGACTTCAAAGGCTTTGGCGTGGATGAAGCGATTGATGAATTCAAAGTTGTTTTCAAAAATCGGCTTCAGATCAGCGTCTTGTAACTTCACTTGCACGTCGATTTCATTGGCCATCGGCGCGTTGACGTCGGTGCGGATCCCACGCACGGCACGGATCAATTCGATCATCGCTTGCATTTGCTTGATGGCATCAGCGTTTTCAAATTCAGCGTGCGTGACCGGATATTTGGCCACCACGATGGATTTGCCGATATGTGGCATCGTCAACCAGATCTTTTCAGTGACAAAAGGCATGATCGGGTGCAACAAGCGCAACACTTGGTCTAAGACATAGCGTAAGTTGATGCGCTTAGCGGCTTTGGCGGTTTCGTCATCCCCGTAAAGCACTTCTTTGGCCATTTCAATGTACCAGTCAGCCAGTTCATTCCAAATGAAGTTGTACAGATCACGTTCGGCTTCCCCAAATTCAAACTTATCGAATTTGGCCGTGACGCTTTCGATGGTTTCGTTCAAGCGTGCAAAGATCCATTGATCAGACAAGTCAAAGGTGTTTGGATCTGGTTGCGCATCGGCTTTGGTGTCTTCAAGGTTCATCAAAACGAAACGTGACATGTTCCAGATCTTGTTGATAAAGTTCCAAGAAGCGCCGATCGCTTTCCAAGAAAAACGCGTATCTTGACCAGGCGTGGAGCCATTGACCAAGAACCAACGCAAGGCGTCAGCGCCGTATTTTTCAATGACATCCATCGGATCGATCCCGTTGCCTAAGGACTTGGACATTTTGCGGCCTTGTTCATCACGGATCAAGCCGTGGATCAAGGTGTTCTTGAATGGCCGTTGGCCGGTGAATTCCAACCCTTGGAAGATCATCCGCGCGACCCAAAATGGAATAATGTCGTAGCCGGTGACTAACGTGTCAGTTGGGTAGTAGCGCTTGTAATCAGGCGCATCGGTGTCTGGCCAGCCCATTGTGGAAAATGGCCACAAAGCAGAAGAGAACCACGTGTCCAAAACGTCTGGATCTTGTTCCCAGTTGTCAGCGTCTTTTGGCGCTTCCATGCCGACATACATTTCGCCAGTGGTTTTGTTGTACCACGCCGGAATGCGATGGCCCCACCACAGTTGACGCGAGATCACCCAGTCATGGATGTTGTTCATCCAGTTTAAGAAGGTGTGTTCGAAGCGTTCTGGCACAAAGTTGACTTTGTTGTCGCCTGCTTGGTTTTTAATCGATGCTTCAGCCAATGGGGCCATTTTGACAAACCATTGTGTGGATAAACGGGCTTCCACTTGGACCCCAGTACGTTCGGAGTGACCAACACTGTGGACGATCGGCACGATCTTCAACAAGTCGCCTGAAGCTTTCAAGTCGTTGACCAAGTTCTTCCGGCATTCGAAGCGATCTTGGCCTTGATACTTGCCGGCATTCTCGTTCATGGTGCCGTCATCGTTCATACAGTTGATGCGTTCCAAATTATGACGATTGCCGACTTGGAAGTCATTAGGGTCATGGGCTGGCGTGATCTTAACGGCCCCAGTCCCAAACTCAGGATCGGCGTGAATGTCGCCAATGATCGGGATCTCGCGCCCAACGATCGGGACGATGACGGTTTTGCCGATCATGTCTTTGTAGCGCTCGTCTGATGGGTTGACCGCCACGGCAGTATCACCAAACATGGTTTCTGGACGGGTGGTGGCGATCTCGATCCCACCAGGGGTGCCGTCAGCGAACTTGTAAGTCATGTGGTAAAAGGCACCTTTGTCATCTTCATGGATCACTTCGATATCAGACAACGCCGTGCGCGCTTGCGGATCCCAGTTCACGATGTATTCGCCACGATAGATCAAGCCTTTGTTGTAAAGATCCACGAAGACTTTGCGTACCGCTTTGGATAAGCCATCATCTAAAGTGAAGCGTTCGCGGGAATAATCCAGCGACAAGCCCATTTTGCCCCATTGGGTTTTGATCGTGGCAGCAAATTCGTCTTTCCATTCCCAAACTTTTTCGACAAATTTTTCGCGGCCTAAGTCATAGCGCGAAATGCCTTCTTTGCGCAACTTGGCTTCAACTTTGGCCTGCGTGGCGATGCCGGCATGGTCCATGCCTGGCAACCACAAGGTGTCATAGCCTTGCATGCGCTTTTGGCGGATCAACATGTCTTGCAACGTGGTGTCCCAAGCATGGCCTAAATGCAACTTCCCAGTGACATTTGGCGGCGGGATGACGATACTATAAGGTTTGGCGGTTTTATCGCCTGATGGTTTGAAAACGCCTTGTTCCAACCACTTGTCATAGCGGCCGGCTTCGACTGCTTTCGGGTCGAATTTTGGGGCTAATTCTTCTTTCATGGATTGATCCTCCAGTTATTTTATTGAACAAAAAAACTCGTCCTAATGATTAGGACGAGTTGACTCGCGGTGCCACCTAAATTGAGGAATAAATTCCTCCACTTAAAACCGATAACGGACGGTGCCGGTCAGCCTTACTGCATTCAGGATGACAGCTCGCAAGCTACACGTGATAACCGGTTGTCGACTCACACCCACCGTCGACTCGCTGAAAACCCAATTATCGCGCCTCTTGTTCATTGCATTACTCGCATTATAAGCTTGCCAAGTGGTTGGCGTCAACGGGTTTTAGGCTTTTTGTTTTTGATGGGCGACATATAACAGACTTTGCAGTTCCGACGTCAAATCGATGTAGCGGATCGTGGTGGTTGGCTTGCAGGCGACTGGCTGCGGGGCAAAGGTCATGATCGCGGTGATCCCCGCAGCTTCTAATTGCGGGATCACACTTGCTTGACTGGCACTGGGTACGGCGACAATGGCCGTGTGGACCCCTTTAGGCAGGCGCTGCTTGAGTTCGGCAAAGGAATAGATCGGCACTTCCCCGATGCTGGTGTTGATCTTAGCTGGGTCGTGATCAAAGGCCACGACGATATCTAGATCTGGGTTGCGACGGAAATTATTTTCGATCAACGCCGTCCCTAATCCCCCCACGCCGATCAAGGCAATGTCTTCAGGCGATTGGACCTGCAAGAGTTGCCCGAATTCATCGACTAATGTGGCCACACTGTACCCATACCCGCTTTTGCCCAGTTCGCCGAAACTCGAGAAGTCCCGTCTGATCGTTGCCGATGGAATGTGGATCATTTCTGCTAATTTATCTGAGCGCACGCGGCGGATGCCTTGTTGTTGCATTTGTTGCGCCGCACGATAATATAATGGGATCCGCCTGATCGTTGCTTTCGACACTTGTGTTTTTGCGTCGAGCATAACGCCACCTCCAAAAGTGTGTGCATTCATTCACATATAAAGGTAACACAGGCCTTGTGAAAAATCAAACATAAAATCGTTTACAGCCTTGGCGTATCAACTTCTAAAGGCACAAAAACGGCACTGAACAGGCTTGCTCAGTGCCAAACAGAATCGTATAGAAATCGCGTTTAGTAGCGCCGACTGCTGCTGGAAACACTTGGCACATTTTCGATCGACCACGTCAACGTCCCTGTGTACGTGGCCCCGACAGTCATCGCATTGCCTTGCGCTTGCGGGATATTCAGCGTTGGTGAGGTCAAAGTTTGACTGAATTGCATGGTCGCACTGCTATTATTGGTCAACACCGGCGACGAATCATCGGCGGTCAAACTCAGCTGGCTCCAGCCGTTGTCCCCTGCAGGTAAGCTCAACTGCGGCGAAATTTCACGGTTGCCACTGGTCCAATCCGACATGGTGACGCTCAAGCGTTGCCCAGCAGGCAGCGTACCGGTGATTTTCACGGCGTCAGGAGACGTCATCGAAGTAGTTTGGCCCAGGATGTAATTGCCAAAATTCCAGTTACCTGCCACGCTGACACTCGCTTTGTCGGCTTGACTCCCTGAAGCGTCTTGACGTTTTTCTTCCAGACTGGTTTTTTTGTCGTCAGGCAAATGATCCAGAATTTTTTCATAGGCATCAGAATCAAGCTGTTGAACCGCATCGGCAGACAGCTTGCTAGGATCGATTCCTGGAAGTAAAGCGCTGGCATCTTTTGAATTGACGATCGTGGTCAATGTCTCTGTCGTCAATTGCGACGCGACAGCGTTTATGCCGGCACTGGTCATTGACGCGTCATAGGAATTGACCGCTTTGCTGACCACTGCGTTGGCAACTGAGTCTGGTAAAACAGTATCCCCACCGGTGGAGATAACTTTTGCCAGCACCCACAGCGTCGAGCTATCATCGCTATTCAAATTGCCATTACCAGACAAGTCAATATCGCCACCAGTATCCAAAGCATCACCATTATTGCGGCCGATCGACGTTAAGGTGTTGGAGGAAAGGTTAACGTTGCGCGTTTGTGAGCCCAGCTGACTGAGTAAATTATTATCCAAGCTCGTGAAGCCTTCATAAGAAAGATCCCAAGTCACAACAGATTTCGAAGCCAAAACCGAAGACCACATCATGTAATAAGCCCAACTGCTGTCAGTTAATCCCGGCCCAATGGCATTACTCCCAAGATCTAATTCCGTCAGATTCGGCATGGTCTTGGTTTGAAACAGATCCAAGATCTTCAAACGATTGGCTGGGATCGAAACTTTCGACACCATACCAGTCAAGTCGATCGTTTTGGCATTTTTGGCGGTCATCAACACCAACATCAGGCGATTTAAAACCGGTAAGTTTGCCAGAGTATATTGATTGTACATGTTACCACCAGTCAAAAAACTCAAGACAGGAAAACTGCCATCACACAAACTTTGGAACAAATACATGTCGCTGGTTTTGACATTGTCGTCACTATTCGTTGCCAACCCTCCGACCCATCCAGCAACGGTGCTGTTAGTCGTTGACGCATACGACCCATCAGATTTTTGCTTGCGGGTGGCCAAGGAAACCGTTTGCCATTGCGACACGTCACCAATGGTCAACGATGACGCAGAAACATTGGGCGTTTTGCCATTGGCATCCAAAGAATTGGCGATCATCACCGATACCACGTCTTGTGGGATCCCGAGATCGCCCACAACGGTGTACCCGTCGTAACTATTCGCAGCTTGAACCGGTTGTTGGGCAACGAAAAAGCTTCCCGCAATGAACACGAGCAGCGTCGAAACCACGATCAAGATGTGTTTGCGCAGTGCGTCCATCGGGAAGCCTCCTTATATTACTGGTTTGAATGGTTTTTTAGATCTGAGACTTGTTTTTCAAGTGCCGCTAGTTTTTGCGCGGCTTTTTTGCGGCGGACGATCAACGCGATCAGTAACGCAATGATCAACACTAGCAAAATGATCCCCACGACGATGGCAATGATATATGCCGTTGGTAAGCCACTATTGACCTTCGCAGCCGCTTGAGTCAACTTGGCCGCTTGGGCTTGGGTGATCTTCACAGTTTTCGTCGCGTTGGTGCGGTATTGATAGTTATTACCATGACCGTCAGCAAACGCTCCGGTGCTGGATTTGCCCCAATAAGCGGTAGTGGTCACCTGATAATCTCCAGCCTTAACTTTTGTGCCTAAGGAATAGACTTGGTTCAGCTGAGAATTTGGCGCCATTTGCGCATCGGCCAAGCGCAATGTCTTGGTGCTGCCATCAGGGGCTTTGATCTGCGTGATGGCTTCGATATGGTTGGCAAAAGCAGCGGTGGTGTTGCGTAAGGTCGCTTGGATCTGGTTGACGCGTTTGATGCGGCCTGACTTGATCGTCCCAACGGCTAATTTCGGCGTCAAAATGGTGTCAGAATTGCGCGCCAATACCGCAACAGTATAGGCATACTTGCTGACGACCCCCAGTTTACCAGAAGTTGACGTCGATTGGTTTGCAGGTGTAAACACCAAGCCACCAACCATCACGCCAGAAAAAGCTGTGCTGGGCATACTCAACGTCGCAGAATAGGTTTGGCTCCCTTTAGCTGGCACCGTGACAGCAGTGGCGCCTTTTAACGCGTCACTCATTTTGTGTGCCAGCGTCGCATCTGCCGCATTTGAATGGCCGGTATAATCCACGATTCCCGTGTCGCTGGTAGTCGCAGCTGTGGCGGCCACGTTGACTTTGATCGCTTTATTAGACGAGTTGGTCAATTTCACTTGAACTGGCGTTGATTGCCCTGCTTTCAACAGCAAATCAAAATACGTGACGTGTTTATCGCGTTGATAAGCGGATTGGACTGGTTGTACCCCAAGCGCCGCAGTGGACGCCGCATGTACTGGTTTAGACATGGCAAAGCCAAATACCACAAAAAGCAGCGCAATCTGACCTTTACCCAATTTGTTGGAACTGAATTCGATTTACCTGCAAGGCAGTTCACTGAGAGCTGTCTTGTTTTAAAATAACGTTTCGATACCGGAACCTTTCCATTCACCAGTTTCCGGATCAA